>JBAROU010000232.1:0-2414 GCA_049642385.1 Dehalococcoidia bacterium
CAGCCAGACATAAGGCGTCACTCTCCGGTGGTATAATCGAACCCGCATGATGCCTAGTCGAAGCAAGAAGGAGGCGATATGGTAGCGGTTTACGGCGACATCGAAACAAAGGACGACTACACGCACCCGCTGGGCCCCGAAGAGAATTTCAACGAGAGCATGTACTACAACTTCTTCCACCGCGAGGACGGTCGCGGCGGTTTCATGCGCATCGGCAACCGCGCAAACGAAGGCTACGCGGAGGTTACACTCTGCCTCTACCTGCCCACAGGCGAAGTGCTCTTCAACTACCAGCGACCGCACATCGACGGCAACGACGAGATGAGCGCCGCTGGTATGCGCTTCGAAGTAATCGAGCCGTTCGCGAAGCACCACACAACGTACAACGAAGGTGCTGTGTTCCTCACTCAGCCGGAACAAATGGCCGAGCCCGGCCCCGCCTTCCGCGAGAACCCGCACAAGCGCGTGCGCCTGGACATCACGCACGAAGCGCTCGGGCCGGTGTACGGCAGCGCCGGATCACAACGCGAAACGGCTGATCCCGAGAAAGAGTTCGCGCGCGCGCACTATGAGCAGCACATGCGCACCTACGGCACGATGGAGATCGATGGCGAGACGTTCCAAATCGACGGCGCCGGGCTGCGCGATCACTCGTGGGGGCCACGCTACTGGCAGGCGATCCACTCGTATCGCTGGCTCAACGTCTCCTTCGGGTCCGAGTTCATGATCACCGTCTCTGAAGTTTCGCCGGCGCCGGGCGTGCGCAATCAGAACGGCGTCGTCATCAGGGACGGCACGATCGAGCGCATCGTCGCGGTCGATATCGACACGGAGACCGCGTCGGGTAAGCCGTACCAACGTCGCATGACGGCGAAGGTCGGTCTGGATAGCGGCGAAAAGCTCGTTCTCGAGGGCGACGTGCGCGGGTTCATTCCGTTGCGCAACCGGCGCGCCGGTATGCAGACCTACATCGGCGAGGGGCTGACCGAGTATCGCTGCGCCGGCCACACGGCCTTCGGCATTTCCGAGTACCTCGATCAGGTGCAGTAGGCTTATCCGTCACCCTGAGCGAAGCGAAGGGTCCTATACGCGTCGATGCCTATCGTGGCGAAAGGCTTCATGACGCCTGACGAGCTGCGCACGCGCCTCACCGACTTCCTCCAGCGCGCGCGTGGCGGGCGACCCGTCCGCATCGAGGGGCTGCGGCTGCTCACGGGCGGCGCGTCGCGTCAGACGTGGTCGTTCGACGCGGTGGTCGAAGACGCCGGCGGCACGCAGACGCTGCCGCTCGTCCTGCGCAGCGACCCGCGCGTGAGCGAAGGTCTGATGAGCCGCGAGCTGGAGTACCGGCTGCTTGAGGCGGCCCACGACGCGAGTGTGCCGGTGCCCAAGGTGCACCTGATGGGCGATGACGCGCTCGGCGTGCCGTTCTTCCTCATGGAGCGCGTCGAGGGCGAAACGATCGCGCGTCGGTTGTTGCGGGACGACGAGTACGCTGGCGCGCGGGCGGCGATGACAACGCAGCTGGGTGAGATACTGGCCAAGATCCACCGCATTCCGCTCGACGGGCTGGACGAGCTGCCAGCACCGCCGACCGAACGCTCGCCCGCGGAGACCGAGGTCGAGCGCTTCGAGCAGGTGTACAGGGCCATCACGCCAGAGCCGCATCCCGCGTTCGAGCTCGCGCTCCGCTGGCTACGCCAGCGCGCGCCCGCGAGCGAGCGTCGTACATTCGTCCACGGCGATTATCGTATCGGCAACGTGATCTTCGGGCCGGAAGGCACCCGATCGATCCTCGATTGGGAGCTGGCGCACGTCGGCGACCCGATGGAGGACCTCGGCTGGATCTGCGTGCGCTCGTGGCGTTTCGGCGGCGACCAGCCCGTGGGCGGCATCGGCGCGCGCGAGGAGCTCTGGCGCGCGTACGAGTCGGCCGGTGGCGGCAGCGTAGACGCCGACCACGCGCTGTGGTGGGAGGCGTTCGGCAACCTGCGCTGGGGCATCATCTGCATCGGCCAGGCGAAGACCTATCTCGACGGCCGCAGCAAGAGTGTCGAGCTGGCCAGCATTGGTCGCCGCGTCGCTGAGACCGAGTGGGAGCTGCTGCAGATTATGGGGGCGTAATGCAAGACAGACCAACATCCGATGAGCTGCTCGCCGCCGTAGAGGGCTTCCTCGATGACCTCGTCGGCGAGAGCGAGGGCGCGCGTCGCTTCTACGCGCGCGTCGCTGCGAACGCGCTCCGCACCGTGCGCCGCGAGCTACAGCTCGAGGACGAGCAGCTCGCACGCGAGTGGGCGGGCCTGGACGAGCTGCTCGTCCCGGCTGAGCAGCCCGAAGGCCGCGCCGCCCTGCGCAACGCGCTCGCCGCGCGCACGGAGGAGCTGTGCGCGCGCATCCGCGCCGGCGACGCC
>JBAROU010000020.1:0-7777 GCA_049642385.1 Dehalococcoidia bacterium
GACACGCCACTCCCTTCAGATACGGGGACGCCTCCGCCAACGGAGACCCTTGTTCCGGAGACGGAGACGCCGACGCCGACGTTCATATCGCAGGTGTTGGGGCCCGGGACACCGGTGATCCAGTTGCCAAGCACCGGTGGAAGTGACGCTCCGGGCGGTGGTGATGGAAGCATCTGGCCTGCGGCAATCGCAGGGCTGGCCGCGACCATCGTCGCAGCAGGTACGACCATGGGCGTCATGAGGGCGCGGCGAAGAAGCTAGCCACCTCGCCAGAGCGACGATCGAAACGATACGGCGTCCTACCTCATGAGGTAGGACGCCTGCTTATGGGCTCTGTACGCAGAGCACCGAAGCGAAGTGGCTGAGGTGGTCGGGGTGTTCCGCGCAGGCGGGAATCTCGTTCGACTCCCGCTGGGCGTAGACGGTGAACTCTTTGCCGTCAGAGGCGTACCAGTAGCCGTTCTCGCTCACAGGCTCACCCAGCGGGTCCATGGGCAGCGGGTCGAGGAAGTCCTTCAGATCGCAGCCTGCGTCCGTGTCCTGAAAGACACAAAGGCTCTGGATGTTGCCGCCCGTATCGGGGTAGTCCCCCTTGTCATCCTTGTAGTCGGCGAGCGCCTGCTCGATATCGGCAAGGTCCTGCTCGCGCGTCACGTCGCGCTCATCGCCGCCGGGCTCAGGCGCAGGAGTCTCGGTCGGCGGGCCGAGCGTCGGCGATGGGCCGGGCGTATCGGTAGCGACGGGAGGTTCGGTGGGGTTATCGACCGGGGGCGGGGAGGACTGCACAGACGGCTGACCGCTCTCCCGCCCGCAGAGCTGCACGAAGATGATCACGAGCACGACAATGCCAAGCGCCGCTATGGCGAAGACGGCGCGCAAGTCGATGCGGACGGTAGAGGGTTCGGCCATCCTTGCTCGTGTCCTCCTCCGGTGGTCGGCTCACGTGTGTTAGCTCATGATAGGGAGACGTAGCGCAAGGGGCAACCAGGACGCGATACGGGACCTCTGGTGCTGAGGCCAGGGCGATGTGGTCTTGTCCCGCTCGTGCCATGCTCGGTACGCTAGGGAGCACCTCGATTCGAAAGGAGCCGCGCAATGGGACCACTCGCGGGCGTACGCGTGCTGGACTTCACCGTCTATCAGCAAGGGCCCCAAGCGTCGCTCATCTTCTCCGACATGGGCGCTGAGGTGATCAAGGTCGAAGCGCCCCGCCACGGCGACCTCGGCCGGGTGCTGGGGAGCATGGGTAAGGAGCGCTTCAGCCCCTACTTCCTCGCGCACAATCGCGGCAAGCGAAGCATCACGCTCGACTTGAAGAATGACGGCGCGAAGCAGCTTTGCTATCAGCTGGCGGAGCGCGCGGACGTGGCGATCCACAACTTCCGGCCTGGGGTGATGGAGCGCCTGGGGCTGGGCTACGAGGACTTCTCCGGCGTGAACCCGCGAATCATTTACGGCCACGCCTCCGGCTGGGGCGCCGAGGGCCCGCGCGCGAAGCACCCGGCGTTCGACCTGGCGGCGCAGGCACAGGGCGGTCTCGTCGGCGTCACCGGCGAGCCGGACGGCTATCCACTGCCCGCCGGTTCGGCCGTGGCCGACTACGTCGGCGCGGTGAACCTGGCGCTGGCCGTGACCAGCGCGCTCTATGCGCGCGAGCGCACGGGCTGCGGCCAGAAGATCGATACGTCGCTGCTGGGCGGCCAGATCGCGATGCAGGCGTGGGAGCTGCAGTACTTCATCGCCCACGGCTGGGTGGGCAAGGCGGGTCGCGGTCACCACTACCTCCCCACGATCTGGCGCGTGTTCAAGACCGCCGACTCGTACGTCGTCGTGGGCGGGCTGCCCGAGAACCGCTGGACGAATTTCTGCGAGGCTGTCGGCATGCCTGAGATCGAGCACGACCAGCGCTTCGAGAACTACTTCGACCGCATGAAGAACATCGCGGAACTGTACGTGCTCCTGGACGAGGCGTTTGCCAAACGAACGAACGCGGAGTGGATGGAGCTGCTCCAGGCGGCCGACTGCATCTGCGCGCCCGTCGCCTCGTACGACGACATCGTGCACGACCCGCAGGCGCGCGCGAACGAGTACATCGTGGAAGTCGACCACCCGACGCAGGGCCGGATCCCGGTGGTGGGGGCGCCCTGGCGCTTCAGCGAGACGCCAGCGGAGATCGCGCCCGCCGCGCCGGAGCTGGGCCAGCACACAGAGGATATCCTCCAGGAGCTCGGCTACGACTGGGACCAGATCGGCGCGCTCCGCGAACACGGCACACTGGGGTAGCGTTGCACTTCGCCAGCCGCGGTTCTGGGCTCGCCGGGGCGCTCGCG
The DNA here is from genome assembly GCA_049642385.1 of Dehalococcoidia bacterium. Classification (GTDB taxonomy): domain Bacteria; phylum Chloroflexota; class Dehalococcoidia; order DSTF01; family RBG-16-68-14; genus JBAROU01. Next base: position 2,331 of record JBAROU010000020.1, read on the forward strand.
CTTGCGCTGTTCGTTACGTCGCTGTCCTGTTCGAACGACGCCAGGCCGCCAACCGCCGCGCCTACTATCGCGATCGCGACGATGCTCCCCGCTACACCGGCGCCAGCTCAGGCAGGTGACCCCGCCACGACGGTCGAGAACGTGATCCAGGCCTGTCGAGAGAAGGACGGCGGCCGCCTACGCACGTTTATCGCAAACGACGTATCGGAGGCAGACATTCAGGCGTTGTTCGCGCGCGGGACGGACGTTCGTCTGGTCGGAAGGGCGCCCGCCGCAATCGAGGCCGACGCAGCGGCCGTGGACGTGCGCTTGGAGATCACGCGCGAGGGCAAGACCGAGACGGTTGACGATATCTGGGACCTGGAGCTGGGCGCAGACGGGGTCTGGCGCTTGGTCGGGCTGCCGGACTGCTTCTAAGCGCAAGGCAGGAGAGTAGACGCATGGAACTGAAGGACACGGTGGCTATCGTCACGGGCGGGGCGCGCGGCATCGGGCGCGGCGTTGCGCTCGAGCTGGCACGCGCGGGCGCGCACGTCGTCGTCGCCGACCTGCCGTCGGCGCAGGAGGACATGGATGAGGCAGCGCGCCTCGTCGAGGCGGAGGGCGTGCAGTCGCTGACCGTGCACTGCGACGTGACGAACGAGGCGCAGACGGCGGCGCTCGCGGGGGCGGCGCTGGAGCGTTTCGGTCGCATCGACATCCTGATCAACAACGCGGGCGTGATCTCGGTCGCGCCGGTGGTGGCGATGAGCGAGGAGCAGTGGGACCGAGTGCTGGACATCAACGTGAAGGGCACGTTCCTCTGCTGCAAGGCCGTCGCTGCGCACATGATGGAGCGGCGCAGCGGCCGAATTGTGAACATGTCGTCGCAGGCAGGACGGCGTGGCTCGCCGGCGCTGGCGCACTATTGCGCGTCGAAGTGAGCGGTGATCGGTTTCACGCAGTCGCTCGCGCTGGAGCTAGCGGCGTTCAACGTGACGGTGAACGCGGTCTGTCCGGGCGAGGTGGACTCGGCGATGTGGCGCGAGCACTTACTGCCGGCGCTCGCCGCCACGCAGGGCCTCTCGTCGGACGAGGCGTGGGAGCGCTTCGTGCGCGAGCGCGCGCCGCTCGGCCGGCCGCAAACCGTGGAGGACATCGGAGAGGCGGTGGTCTTCCTCTGCCGCGCTGACAACATCACGGGCGAAGCACTGAACGTGACAGGCGGGAGCGAACTGCGGTAGGAGGTCGCGGGTCGCCACAGCGCGAACCTGAACTTCAGGCTTTTCAGCCTCCGGACGTGTGGTACCCCCAGGGGGATTCGAACCCCCGTTTCCACCTTGAAAGGGTGGCGTCCTAGTCCCCTAGACGATGGGGGCGTCGCGAAGGCAGTTCAGTATATCACGGTGATTTCGCAGGGCGAACGAGCGCTTATGCTTGTGCCGTGTCGTTCGAGACGTCGACATCCGGCGACGAACGGCCGACCAGCTTGAGGGCTTCGAAGAAGCCCGCTGCGACCGAGATCGCGAAGATCGGATAGAGCGGCACGTGGTAGCGCGGCTCGGCTAAGAAGACGATGTGGAACAGCGTCCAGATGACAAAGACGCTCACCAGCAGCACGCGCTCCGGACTGCGCCGGAGCCAGAGTGGGACGTATGCGAGCGCCGCGAACAGCATGAGGTAGTACGACACATCGAGCACCCAACGTACGACGTTCTCCGCGCTCGCCGGTTCGAACGGGGTGCTGTCGAGCGTGGTCAGCCAAGGGATGACGACGGCGTCAGAGCTGTAGAGGTGGTAGAGCTTGAGCCCGGTTAGCCGCACCTCGTTGGCCGGATGAGTAAATGCGTAATCAATCGCCAGCCTTGTATACTCGCGATAGCCTCTCACTTCCCAGTCGGGCCGGAAGGCGGACTCCTCCATCCGGAAGCCGCCAACATCGTCGTCCGTCCACCTTGTTGTGCCGGTGGACTCAGCGTTGTGGCCGACTCGTAGCGCCGCACCGGAATTTGTGGAGATGGGAATGAAGGCGTCCATTTCGACGTAGTTGCGCACAGTCCACGGAGCAATGAGGGCCACGGCAGCCACCAGGCTGATGGCCGTGGGGCGGAGTGTCGCGCGCCAGCCATCGCGCCCGAGCCAGTAGATGACCGCGACCGGCACCAGCACGCCACCCTGCCCGCGCGTCAGCGTCGCGACGGCGACGAGCGCACCGAACACGACGAGCGGTAGCCAGTCGCGCCTGGAACCCAGGGGGAACGCGACGAGTACCCACAGTGCCGCGACGAACAGGAGCACGAACAGTGGCTCAGGGAACAACACCGGCGTCCAGGCAATCGGGTTTGGGAACACGGCGAACAGTCCCGCCGCGAGCAGCCCAACGCGCTTGTCGAAGATGCGCCCGCCCAGCGCGTAGACGAACGGGATCGTCGCCGCGCTCAGCACGGCGTTGAGTACCTTGGCGAACGTGATCGCCCCGTTCGACGGCGCGTTGATGCCGAACATCTTGTAACAGGCGCCCAGGATGAATGAATATGCCGGCGGCCAGAACGCCGTCGGTTTCCCCGACCCGACTTGCTCACTGAGGAATGCAGAGCCGCTGTTCGAGACGTAGCCGTAGCCCTTCGCCACGTTGGCAGCGACGATGTAGTACCAGTGTGGGTCACCGCCCAGCGGGATGGTGTCGACATACAGCACCCAGAAGAGGCGCATGGCGAGCCCGATCAGCGTGATCCCCCCGAGCCACAGCGCGACGGGGGAGATACGCAGACGGCTGAGCTGATCGCTCAGGCGACCGGAGGCTGCGCTGGGAGGCGAGGAGACGGCGACCGAACGCTCCGCCATGGACGCCCTCTTCTCAGGGAAGGCCGCTCGTCTTGCGAGCGAGGTGCGGCGGAACCGGTACGTCGCCGGCGGTTTCGGGCTTGCGGGCAACAGCGTAGAGGTGGGCCCACGGCTCGAAGAGGACGGCTCTGTTCAGCAGCCACATCGCCGGGTGGAGTAGCCGCAGCCCGTTACGGACGAACGTCCGATGGTCGTAATAGTAGTTGATCAGGCGATTCAGAATGTACTTGGGCGACAGACGCTTGCCGTGCTCGACGTTCAGGAACTCGAACTCAAAGCCGCTGCGCTCGAGCGCGTAACGCAGGCTGCGCTGCGTCAGGAACGAGACGTGCTCCACGTTTCGGTAGCCAAACCAGCGCTTACCCATCACTCGCGCGACGAAGCCGTCGGCGGCCGGTGTGGTCACCATGATCACGCCTCCGGGCGCCAGGATGCGGTACAGCTCGTCGCCTAGGGCGGCTGGGTCCGGATCGTGTTCGATCGTCTGGAAGATCGTGATCACGTCGAACGATGCGCCGGGCGCCTTGAAGTCGTACAGGCTGCCCAGCGACACATCGAGCCCGTAGGTCTCACGCGCGTAGGCCACAGGCACCGGCGAAAGATCGACGCCGGTGACCTCGAAGCCGCGCTGGCGCGCCGCTTCGAGGAAGAAGCCCGCGCCGCAGCCAACGTCCAGCAGGCGGCCGAACGGCTGGTAGCGCTGGAGGTCGTCCAGCTTGTGGGAGAAGTAGATCCGATACGATTCCTCGTCCTCGAGGCAGGCGTTGAAGAACGGGTGAACGGTCTCCTCATTGATCGAGACCATGTCATCGAGCGAGGGCATGGGGCTAAGCGCGCGGAGCCGACAGACCAGGCATTCGATCACGATGCGCCCTTTCGCGCGCAGGATCACTCTCGACTGCGCGCTGCCACAGAGAACGCACCGCTCGGCAGCCAGCGGCGCCGAACGTTCTTCAGCAGATCGAGCGGTAGCGGTCAATGTCCCCCTCCTACCGCCCCTTCAAACGCCGAGACGGCACCCGTATATCGTCCTCGATTATGGCGAACGCGGGGCTATGAGGTAAAGGAGGCTTACGCGCCTGCGTCGCCGGGGCGAGCCTTGTTCAGAATCGAGATCGCCCAGACGGCAACCGCTGCGATTAGCGCGAGGCGAAGGCCGCGCCGGAACGCCGACCGGCGCTTGGGCGGTACGGATGGCTCATCTTCGGGGAGATCGCGCCAGGCCTGCAGGATGATCCCGGCGACGGAGGCTGCTTCCTCCTCGTCCTCCAGGACATCGCGCACATTTGTCGGGTCCTGCCAGATCGCGTCCGTTCGTTCGGAACCGAGGCGCTGCTCCAGCCTGCGCCGCAGCTCGGTCGCGACTGCTTCCGTGGTCTTCTTGGGGGTTCTGCCGTTCTTAGACCCTGGCATGATCAGCCTCCCTTCCAGCCTGTTGGGCCATCGCGCGCCAGCGTTCGAGCACGTGCCATGCGCTTCGGCTGCTCAGCGCTTCCTGCGCCGCCGCGATGCCTCCGGCGAGGTCGGGCGCGCGCCCGGCCAAGTATACCCTGAAGCCCGCGTTGAAGGCGACCAAATCGCGCCAAGCGGCGGGCGCGTCGCCCTGCAACGCCTGGAGAGTGAGCTGCGCGCTGCGCTCCGCGCTCGGCCGGCCGGCCGGCCCTTCCCCGATCGCAACGTCCTCCGCGACAGCGGGCGTGAGCCCATAGTCGGCGGCGTTGACACGATATTCGTTGCGCTCCTCCTCGCCCTGGACAAATTCGATCACGCGTGCGGCGCGGTTCGTGGGGAGGTCTTCGTTTCCCTCGAGCCCCTGGACGAGCGCGGTCTTGTGGAAGCCCATCGTCGTCAGGGCGCTGGCCAGCTTCTCGAGGTAGGGCAGGTGGGTGAGCCCGATCAGGTGGTAGGGCGCGTTCGCCGGGTCGTACATCTTCTCGACCATGTTGAGCGGGCTGCGGAGGGTGATCTCTTCGCGCAGCCACTTGACATCGACCAGCTCCGGCGCGAAGCGGCGCTGGCGCAGGTAGCCGATGCCGATCTCCCCGATGCCACGTTCGACCGCGTCCGGCGGCAGGTCGGTCGCAATGCCAAGCGCGTCCAGCACGTCGCCCACGGTGGCGCCATGCTTGGGCGGCATGTCGCGTTCGCCGTGCATGAGTACCGGCACGCCGCACGCGGCGGCGACAATCGATGCGGCGGGGCTGATGAAGATGTGGCGCAGCCGGCCGTCGTACGGGCTGCCGACATCGAGCAGGCCATCCACCTTTGGGCGCAGGAGGTGCGTCGATGGCCGCGCACGCACGGCGTCGACGAAGCCGAGCAGCTCGTCTGGCGTCTCACCCTTGTAGCGCTGAAGGAGGAGGAAGGCGCCGGCCTGCGCGGGTGTCGCGCGGCCATCCAGGATCAGGTCGAGGCAGTAGCGCGCCTCTTCACGCGTGAGCGAACGCCCGCGGGTGGGTCCCTGGCCCAGGTCGCGTAGGAGCGGCTTCAGCGCTTCCGGATCGGTTCGGGCGGTGGTCATAGGAGCCTGCTTACCGTCAGTGTATCAGAGCCCCGTTCCGCCGCCTGACGATGCACGCGTCGGGGAGGAAGACAAGAGGGCCGAACAAATCGGCCCTCTTGGA
>JBAROU010000049.1:0-12658 GCA_049642385.1 Dehalococcoidia bacterium
TCCTGCAGGCGGCGCTGTCATGACGCTGGGCCGCCGCCTGGAGGCGCTGGAGCGGCAGGTTGAGGAGCGCGCCATGTGGGCACACCATGAGCGCATCGTGGCCGAGTTGGGCATCAGCCGCCACGAGCTGTGGGAGCAGGCGACGCGCCTGAGCAAGGAGCTGGACGGCTACCGGCGCGCGGGCATGAGCGAAGAACAGGCGATGCGCTGCTACTCCCAGGCGAAGGGCTACGACGCGGACGAGATCCTGGCCGAGATGGCGCGGCTGAAGGAGGAGCACGGTGCGGCCGTTGGAGCTGCATCCGCTTGGGCGTGAATGTGGGCGCCCCGGGTCGCCTTGCCCGGTAGTGCCTAGGTCATGAGGGGCCCGCGTCTTCCGGCCAAACGACGGAGGTCGGCGGGGTAGGTGAGCGGAGCGCTTCGCCGCCCTGAGCCACGCGCGGCGGCAGGGGCTTGACAAGCTGTCTGTTCGGTGATACTTTACTAAGAGGTTAGATAACCTTGTGGTAAAACAATGACGACCGACACACTCAGCCCAACGTTCGCCGCGCTGGCCGACCCGACCCGGCGCGCGATCCTCGCCCGGCTGGCCGGTGGCGAGGCCAGCGTTACCGAGCTAGCGCGCCCGTTCGACATGACCATGCCAGCGATCTCCAAGCACCTGAAGGTGCTGGAGCGAGCGGGGCTCATCACACGCAGCCGCGACAGACAGCGACGGCCGTGCCGGATTGACGCGAAGCGGTTGAAGGACGTTTCGGAGTGGGTGGAGCGCTACCGCGAGATCTGGGAGGAGCGCTTCGACCGCCTGGACAACTATCTGAAGGACCTGCAAGAGGAGCAGAAGCGCAGCCAGAGCCGCAGAAAGGAACAGGAACATGGCAAGGGCGAACACAAATAAGGTTGAGGTGAGGCTCCCGTCCGACCGGGAGATCCAGGTCACACGGGTCTTCGAAGCGCCGCGCGATCTGGTCTGGCGGGCGTACACGGAAGTGGACATGGTGGCGAAGTGGTGGGGGCGCGGCAACCCGCTCGACATCGAGCGATTCGAGGTCGAGCCCGGCGGGCACTGGCGCTTCGTCGAAACACACGGTGGAGGCTCGGACGGCTTCGAGGGTCGCTTTGGCGAGGTAGTGGCCCCGGAGCGCCTCGTGCAGACGTTCGAGTGGGACGGGATGCCGGCCCATGTCGCGCTCAACACTGCCACCTTCGAGGATCTAGGCAACGGCACGACAAAGCTCATGGCCACGTCGCTTTTCCACACCGCGGCGGACCGCGACGGCATGCTGCAGTCGGGCATGGAGGAAGGGATGAGCCAAAGCTACGCGGCGCTCGACGAGCTGCTCGGGTCGTTGTTGCGCTAGGCGCAGCAACCGCCAGAAGAGGAGAAAGGAGGGATCGGAAGGAGAACGATGACCAGTCAGCCTAATACGCAGATCCAGACCGGGGAGCGCCAGCTGTTGATGAGCCGCGTCTTTGACGCGCCGCGCGCCGTCGTCTTCAGGGCATTCTCGACATCGGCGGCACTGGCGCAGTGGTGGGGTCCGAAGGGCTGGACGCTGCCCGTCAGCAACCAGGACTTCCGGCCTGGCGGCACGTGGCACTACTGCATGCGCGGCCCGGGCGGCGGGGAGTCCTGGCGCCTTTCGAGGTACAGCGAGATCGTGGAGGATGAGCGCATCGTCTACACGGACGCGTTCTCAAACGCCGAGGGCAAGGTCGCCGAGGGCACCCCTCAGATGCAGATCAGACTCGAGTTCAGGGACGAGGATGGCGGGACGCGAGTCACGAGCAAGACGGAGTTCACATCCAGCGAGGAGCTCAAGCGTGTGCTCGACATGGGCGCGGTCCAAGGCGTCACGGAGACCTGGGACCGCCTGGAAGAGTACCTGGAGTCGAGGTAGGAATGGCATTCACCGTACCAAAGGGGGCTGACCTCGCGTGCCCACAATTGGGCGATAGCGACGGGGATAGAGAGGCCCCGAGCAGTGGCGGCTACTCAAGGCCTACGCGGAGGTAACCCGCGCGCCTTCCCGGGCCAGAACCGTTCATCGAGGAGTTCGATGCGGCGTCCGCGGCGACTGGCGGTGACGTCCCGGCGGTATTAGCAGGCACACCAACCGATTCGCTATGCTGGGCTCTACCCAGTAGTTGAAAGGAGTTCACCATGCCGCACGTCACCTACTTCCGCTTCAAGGCCAAGCCCGGCGAGCGCGACGCCGTCATCAAGTCCCTCCAGAATCGAACACAAGTGATGAAGGCGAAGGGCTTCCAGCGCGCGGTCGTCACATCGAACAACGAGGACAAGGACGAATTCCTCGCCGCCGTCATGTTCGACACTACCGAGAACTACAACGCCAACTCGGACAATCCGGACACCAGCAAGTGGTTCCAGGAGCTGCGCCCCCACCTGGTCGCCGACCCCGACTGGTTCAACGGCACACTGGAGTTTATTGAAGACGCCTAGGCCAAGATCACGGGAGGCGGCAGCGAGTGCGGGAGATCGGCACCGCGAATCCTGAGACGGAAGTAGCTGCCCGCATGGTCAGGCAAAGACTCGATTAGGTCGAGGTCCGTGCCTCTGCGGGCGCATGATGCATAGGTGTCATGTACCCTCGACATCGACCCCCTTCTGCATCTCTATAGGGCGGACCCTGCGAAGCTCAAAAAGGGACGTTCCAACGGCGGTTGTGCGACCTAGCCGCCGCGCATAGTCGTGGCCTGGCCTTTGCTGGGAGCGATCGGTTTCGCGCTTGTCGTGGCGCTAGAACCTGTTTGGCCCGACTAAGGCATCTTTTTCCGGAGGCCTGCTTCCCGATGACTCGCAGGCTACGACAACATCGCAGTGCACCGTCCGAGGTCTTTCTATCCCAGCAAGCTCATCAAGCGCAAGAAAGCAAGTGCCTTACGTCGACGCAAGCAGCCGCTCGCAGTCCTCCATCGCCTTCGCCATGCCCATCTCCTGTGCCGCCTCAAGCGCCTGCTGTACGAGCAGCTGACCCTTCTCGCGGTCGTCGTGGGCGTCGCGGCGGAGAAGCATGTCGCCGTAGTCCCGGCGAGTAAAGGCGAGGGCGGGAAGGTGGCCCATTTTCTCATTGAGATCAAGCGCGGCCTCGAAGTGGCGCTCGGCGTCGTCCCATCGCCCGATGACGGTCGCGAGCTGGCCGACGTTACGCGCGATCGCTCCCCCTGACGCAGAGTTGCCGGCCGAGACGTTACCTTGTGGGTGGCGCCGGACCACGTCATACAGTGCATACGCCGCGTCCGACATTCTCAGCCGCGCACAGACCTCGCTGTAACCCAACATGGTTGACTTCCACAATCCATCTTCGGGGACGGTATCGGATCCGCGTGCTAGAAGCGCGTCGACGATCCGTTTCGCTGCCGATCCCTGATCGTTGTCCGCATAAATGAGCGCGAGGCCGGCCTGGTATATGTCGACATTCGGCGATTGCTCGGTCATGAGCTTGATCATCCCCTCTATCTCGCCGAGACGTCCCTGGCACCAGCGCACTCCAAACAACTGAACTCCAAACGCGGTTGTAGCGGTCGCACTATTCACGGTTTGCCCCACGGTCAGCGCCTCCAACGCGGCTGCCTCAGAGTCTGCGAGCTGGCCGTCAGCCAACTGCAGCGTCGCTCTTCGTGCCAGGCCTGACCAGATCGCCCAGCCGATCTTCGTCGTCTCTGCCAGGTGCTCCCCCTGGTTGAGAGCCTCGCGCACCGCGACCATGTCTCCTTGGCCGAGTGCGGCGATGAAGCGCAAGTCACAGCCCGACGCCTCGAGGCGGACGTTACCCGCGAGCCTGGCGCACCGGATCATTGTTTCGGCCAATGTGCCACGCTCTACATCAGTTCCCGGGCTCAGGAGCGCCTGACAGAGGTAGTTCAATGCTTCGGCCGTAACAGCTTCGTCTCCGACCCGTTCGGCCATCGCAACAGCCTCCCGAGCGCGAAGGATCAATTCGTCATTGCGTTTACCCGTGATCGAACCGAATCCTCCGGTTCGCACGGCATCGTTCGTGCTGCCCATCGCTAGCGCGGGGCGGGTGCGTTGTGCGCACAAGCGCGCACGCAGCGGGCTATCAACCGGCTCCAGCGAGTTCAGCGCTTCGTCAATCAGCTCCAGCCGTTGCCTGGGCAGGTCGGGGTCCCCTAGCACAAAGTAGCCAGCTTCTTCCACACCGCTGGCAGCTTCACCAAGCATCTCCGCCAGGCCTGCTCCGCGTGCCACTCCGGCCGCTCGCTGATATGCCTCAACGGCCTCATTCGCCTGTCCGGTGTAGACAAGCACCTCACCAAGGTCGAGGAGCGCCTGACATTGGCGCTCAGCGACGCCGCCTTCGGCGGGCATCGCCTCAAGGGCGCGCTGGAAGTGGGCGGCCGCTTCCTCCCACGCGACCAGATCCATCGCGCGCTTGCCTGCGCGGATAGAGTATTCGATCGCTTTCTCCGCGTCGGCGCCCATCGACGCCATGTAGTGTGCGGCCAGTTCACCGAGGTGTGTGTCGATGTCGTCGGCGTAGAGCGCTTCCAGCGACTCCGCGACGCGCCGGTGGAGGCGTACGCGGCGGGGACTGCTCATCTCGTCGTATAGCGTGTGGCGAATGAGCGCGTGCGTGAAGGTGTAGGCGCTGCGACCGCGCTCGGCAATGAGTTGGGCCCCAAGCGCCTCGTCAATGTAGTCGAGCAGCTCGTCATCGGGCTCGTCGCTAATGGCTAACAACTCATCCCATGTGAAGCCGCTCGTGAAGGCCGAAGCCCGCCCGAGCATACGGTTACAACCCTCGCTCATCCGCGACAGCCTGCGCCCGATCGCCTCGCGGACTCCTTCCGGGATGCCGAGCTCATCTATGCTGGTTACCGGTGACGTCCAGCGGCCGTGTTCCTGCACGATCTTTCCCGTATCGATCAGGTTCGTAATGACCTCCCGCACAAACAGCGGATTGCCTTCGGTCTGACGAAAGAGGACAGCGGAGAGCACGCGGCGAACGGCCCGGCTCTCCTCTGAGGGCTCGATGGACTGGAGCAGAGCGTCGACATCCTCGCGCGGAAAGCCTTTGATCACCAAGCGCTCGTGTTGCTCGACACGGCGCAGTGCCGCCAGGGTCTGCGCTAGCGGATGCACGCGGTCCACCTCGACGTCGCGGTAGGTGCCGACGATGACGATGCGGCGGTCGACGATGGTTCGCGCCACCTGCTCCAGCAGGAGGAGCGAGGGCCGGTCGCACCAGTGGAGGTCGTCCAGGGAAACCACTAGGGTCTTCTGTTCGGCCGCGTTCTTCAGGAACGTCCCGATGCCGTCGAACAGCCGCGCGCGCTCAGACTCCGGGTCCAGCTTCTGGGTCTCGCCGATGTCAGGCATCCTTCGTCCCAGCTCGGGCAACAGCGTCGCCATCTCCCGTCCACCGTCGCCAACGGCTTCGCGCAGGGCTTCGTCCGTTAGCTGAGCCATCATCGACCGCAGCGCCTCCACCCACAGCCCGAATGGCGCTGACACGTCGCCCTCGTAGCAGTTGCCACGGATGATCATGGCGGAGGACGATGCGTGATCGCAGAACTCTTCCGTCAGGCGCGTCTTGCCGATGCCCGGCTCGCCCGCCAGCAGCACGATAGAGCCGCGGCCGCTATTCGCCTCAGCCAGCTTCTTCAGCAGGGTGTCATACTCTGTCTGCCGTCCAACGAACGGAAGCTTGCGTAGCAGCGCCATCGGGTCGTGCTGGTAGATGATCTCCACCGCGGGCACGGCGTTCGTTATGCCCTTCAGTTCGAGCGCTCCGAGATCGTTCGTCCTGATATCCGCGCCTCGCCCGTCGAGCAGCCGCACGACGATGTCGCTCGCCAGGATCTGGCCGGCGTTCCCCTTGTCGCACAAGCGTCGCGCGATAACGACGGACGTGCCGAAGTAATCTGACTCATCGACCAACGGCTCACCCACGTTGAGGCCGGCGCGGATCTCCAGCCGTTCGCCCGCGGTAGGGCGGCGGGACGCCTGCTGCATCGCGATCGCGCAGCGCACAGCCTCCTGAGCGGAGTCGAACGCAACCATCAGGCCGTCTCCGAGCCACTTCACCTCGTGGCCGCCGTGCGCCTGGACGGCCTCGCGCAGCAGTCGGTGGTGGGCCTTGAAGATGCGCTGCGCTTGCTCATCGCCCGCTCGCTGCAGCAGCTCGGTTGAGCCGACAAGGTCCGTGAAGAGGATGGTGATGGTTTTGGCGCCGGTGGTCATGGTGCCCAGATTCTAGCACTGAGCCCCCAGCTTGTGGGGGCTTATGCTCGCCGAATTGAATTTGATGCCTCGTGCATGGCGGGCAATTCCGAGTCTAGCACGATGCCACCCACGCCTAGCCGCGTGGACCGAACTGGCACGTCCCGACCTGACTCGGAAGAGCGCGGAGCGCGTAGGGCCGTAAGTGCGATTGTACGACGTCCCTAGTGCAAGCAGGGCAGGTGGACGAGCTTCTGCCTGCGTAATGGGCCCGTCCTGCCACGCTAAGCCTACATGCTGATCGAAATCTGGCCGATCGCCCGTCACGGCAGGCACCGATCCTGCGTGGCGATCCTTGGGGAGTTCATAGCCACGTCGGAGTACAATAAGAAGATGACGGCGCGGCGCATCGATGCAACGGATGAAGTGAGCGGTTCGCTTCTCCGGGCAATGAGCGAGGCGATCCTGGAGCTCGCAGGCGAGCCACGGCTCGCGCGCGTGCTCCAGACGCTGGTCGAGGGCGCGCGGGAGCTGGTAAGCGCGCGCTACGCCGCCGTCGGCGTGCCTGACGACGCGGGCGAGGGTTTCGAGGAGTTCATCTACACGGGCATGAGCGACGAGCTGGTGGCGCGGATCGGCCCGCTGCCCCGCAAGCATGGCCTGCTTGGCGCCATGCTCCTGGAGACGGAACCGCTTCGGACGCCAGACATCCGCCGCGACCCTCGCTTTCGGTGGTGGCCTGACGCCCACCCGAAGATGTCGTCGTTCCTCGGAGTGCCGATCGTCTCAAAGGGGCGCGTGATCGGTGCCTTCTATCTCACCGCCAAACGCGGCGCATCCGAAGTCTCGCTGGCCGACCAGGTGACGATCGAGATGCTGGCAGCGCCGGCTGAAGTCGCGATCGAGATGACGCGGCTGTACGAGCGGAGCCGAGAGCTCTCGGTGGTGGAAGAGCGGAACCGACTCGCGCGCGACCTGCACGACTCGGTCTCACAGACGCTGTTCAGCATGTTGCTGACAGCGGAGGCGGCACTACTCGTTGTCGATAGCGATCCAGAGACCGCGAAGCGCGAGCTGGTTAACCTGCGCGACTCCTCGCGGACAGCGATGCGTGAGATGCGCGCGCTGATCTTCGAGTTGCGCCCTGCCGATCTGGAGGAAGAGGGGTTGGTGGCGACGCTGGAGAAGCACGCCGAAGTGCTCCGGCGAACGACCGGGTTCGACGTCGCGGTACGGTCCGACGGCTATCAGCCACAGCCGGTAGACAAGGAGCTGGCCGTTTTCCGGATCGTCCAGGAGGCGCTAAACAACGCGATTCGCCACTCGGGCGCGCGCGAAGTCGAGGTCGCAGTTGCGCAGCGGGGCGGCACCGTGACCGTCGTCATAGCGGACTCGGGTGTCGGTTTCGACGCGAGCGATTCGCACGTGAGCGGCCGTCGGCTAGGGATCACGTCGATGAAGGAGCGCGCTAAGGAGCTGGGCGGCAAGCTGTCGCTGGAATCGGGCTCGGGTGAGGGCACGCGCGTCGTGCTCGAGGTGCCGGTTGGCTGAGCGGATTCGCGTCTTGATCGTGGACGATCACGCCATCGTGCGGCAGGGACTGAAGGCGTTTCTTCGCACACAGGACGACGTCGAAGTGGTGGGAGAGGCCGCGGACGGCGAGGAAGCCCTGCGACAGACGGCTGCGCTCGCGCCGGACGTGGTGCTGATGGACCTGGTGATGCCGAAGCGCGACGGCGTTGAGGCGACGAAGTCGATTCTGGCCTTGCGCCCGGACGCGAAAGTCATCGTGCTCACCAGTTTCACCGACGACGAGCGCGTGATCGCCGCGGTGCGGGCGGGCGCGGCCGGCTACCTCCTCAAGGACGTAGCGCCCAGCGAGCTGAGCGACGGCATCCGGGCCGTCTTCAGCGGGCAGGGGCTTCTGCACCCCAGCGTGGCCGGCAAGGTCATGCGGGAGGTGGCGGCGGGGCGGCGGGCACCGCACGACTCCCTCACCGAGCGCGAGCGCGACGTGCTCCAGCGACTCGCACGGGGGATGTCGAACAAAGAGATCGGGCGGGAGCTCGGCGTGGCCGAGAAGACCGTGAAGACTCACGTAAGCAGCATCCTCCAGAAACTCGATCTGGCCGACCGCACCCAGGCCGCGCTCTACGCGGTCCGCGAGCGGCTCGTCGATCCCTCCTAGCTTCACTCCTCATAGCGAGTCCTAGGACCAACGTCCGAGGCGGCGTGGCCCCTTGGCCCGATGTGGCGCTCCCAGCCTGCACGTATCGTGAAGGCAGAGACGGTTTGGAGTCCGAGGAGGAACGTCATGCAACTATCCGAGAGCGTAGCACTGGTGACCGGGGCCTCGAAAGGCCTTGGACTCGAAGTGGCGCGAGCGTACGCGGAGCGGGGGGCGAAGCTGGTCATCGCGGCGCGCCGGCAAGACGAATTGGAAGCCGCGGCCAGCGAGCTGCGAACCCGCACGGATGTTGTCGCGTTGGCGCTCGACGTATCGGAGGAAGCGGAGCGCCTGGTGGCGGCGGGGCGTGCCCAGTTCGGCGGCATCGACGTGTTGGTGAACAACGCATCGACCATCGGGCCGAGCCCCATGCCGCGCCTAGACCAGTACGACTGGCGCGAGCTCGCGCAAGTGTTTCGGGTGAACGTCCTGGCGCCGCTCCACCTCGCGCAGCTCGTGCTACCGGATATGCGGAAGCGGGGGGACGGCGTCATCATCAACGTGACGTCGGACGCCGGCGTCGAGGCCTACCCGGGCTGGGGCGGCTACGGGGCGAGCAAGGCCGCGCTCGAGCACGTCTCGAGGACCTTGGCAGCAGAGCTCGAGACCACGGGCGTGCGTGTCTACGCGGTCGATCCCGGCGACATGAATACGGAGATGCACCAGTGGGCGGAGCCGGACGAAGACCTGTCCGGGCTGCCGGGGCCGCAGGCGCCCGTACCCGAGTTCGTCCGACTCGTCGAAGTCGAGACTGCGCCGTTCGCGCGCGTGTGGGCACAAGCAGTCCGCGCAGCCTAGGAGGCGATCATGGTTTCCCTACTCGAAAGACCACAAGCAACGTCGCACAAGGCGGTGGCGATGGCGTTCACGCTACCAGACGCCCTTGAGGCGCGGGAGCCGCCAGAAGCGCGCGGCCTCGAGCGAGACCAGGTGCGTCTGTTGGTGAGCTATCGCGCCGACGACCGTACGGAACACGCCTTGTTCCACGACATCGCGGGCTACCTGGCGGCTGGGGATTTGGTCGTCGTGAACGACTCGGCGACGATCCCGGCGGCGCTACGCGGGACCCGCGAAGACGGGAGTGACATCGCGCTGCATCTGTCGACGCGTCGCAGGAATGATGTCTGGGTGGTCGAACCGCGGGAGACCGCTGGCCGGGCCGGCGAGCGTATCGCCCTCGCGGGTGGCGGCGTACTGCGGCTTGAGGCACCGTATCGCAGCTCGACGCGGCTCTGGCTGGCGCGGCTCACGCTGCCGAAGCCCGCATTCGAGTACCTCAGCGACTGGGGGCAGCCTATCCGGTACAAGTACGTCACGGACGACTGGCCGATCGAGATGTACCAGACGGTGTATGCCCGCCGCCCTGGCTCGGCGGAGATGCCGTCGGCCGGGCGGGCGTTCAGCAGGCGCGTGATCGCCTCGCTCCAATCACGCGGCGTTGGATTGGCAGCGGTGACGCTGCACACGGGCGTGGCCAGTCTCGAGGAGCACGAGCCACCCTTCGACGAGTGGTTCGAGGTCTCTCCAGAGACCGCGGACGCGATCAGGCGAACGCGCCTGCAAGGCGGGCGTGTCGTAGCGGTGGGTACGACAGTCGTGCGCGCCCTAGAGTCGGCGGTGGACGGCAGCTACGTCGTGCCGCAGGCGCGCTGGACGGACCTGGTGATTACACCGGACCACCCGTTACGCGCGGTCGACGCGCTGCTCACCGGCTTCCACGAGCCTCGCGCCAGCCATCTCTCAATGCTGGAAGCAATCGCGGGTCGGCACCACTTGGAGGTGGCGTACGAGACGGCGTTGGAAGGCGGCTACCTCTGGCACGAGTTCGGCGACCTGCACCTCATTTTGTAGCCTTTGCGTCGCTGTACTACAATCGTGCTATGGGACAATCTGAGTACGGCAGTTAGGAGTGACTTCGATGCCAGACGTACACGACTGGAACACCAAGATCATCGAGGAGTTTAGGGCAAACGACGGCAAGGTCGAGGGCCAGTTCGAAGGAGCACCTCTGTTGCTGCTCCACCACATCGGAGCGAAGACCGGCAAAGAGCGGGTCAACCCGGTGATGTACCAGGCGGTCGGTGACGCCTACGCCGTGTTCGCCTCCAAGGCCGGCGCGCCGACGAACCCCGACTGGTACCACAACCTTCTCGCTAACCCGGACGCGAAGATCGAGGTCGGCACCGACACGGAGGCCGTTCGCGCGCGGGTGGCGAAGGGCGAGGAACGCGAGCGAATCTGGGCCGTCCAGAAGGAGCGATACCCAGGCTTCGCCGACTACGAAGCCAGCACCACGCGGCAGATTCCGGTCGTCGTCCTCGAGCCCGTGGACTGAGTCATCGATGGCGCTCTCCGATGCTGGAGGCACGTTGTGAGCATCGTGCATGTAAGTGCGATTGTGAGACAAAAGGCCCGCCGATAACGGCGGTTGTGCGACGCGCTCGACGCAGATGGCCTCCTCTCTCTCGACGCAGATGGCCTCCTCTCTATAGAGGGTCGTTACGGATTGACGGCGGGAACCTGGGGTGTCGCGAAGGGTTCCGTCCGATGCACCACTTTCTCGTCGTACAACCGCTTGATGTCGGGTTCGGCGAGCCCCAGCATCTTCGAGAGAATGTCCGTCGTGTCATCACCGATGGAGGGCGCCCCTCTCCAGATTCTGCCGGGCGTCAGCGACATTTTCGGGACGACGCCGAAGACGCGAATCGGTACACCCGACTGTCGATCGAGCACCGGCACTGTCATTTCGCGAGCCTCATAGTGTTCGTCGTTATATTGATCACGCACATTGAATACCCGGGCGCAGCCAATCTGCGCCTCGTTCAGCGCCGTTTCCACCTCGATGGCAGTATGGGCGGCGCAATAGTCCCGTAGCCGCTGGTCGAGTTCACGCCCCTTTTCGGAGCTGACCGCCGCGGCATCCTTCGAGCATTCGTCGTAGCTGTACTCCACCGGATCGAGACCGAGGAATCTCGTGACCCGGTCGTAGATCGCCCCGCCAAGCGCGCCGATATAAACCCAGCCGTCACTGCATTTGAACGTGTCGTAGGGCTGGAAGCCCGGCGGCCGGTTGCCGGTGTGTCCATACACTGTGCCCTCCCCGGTGAAGAGCGGCAGCGTGTTACCGTTCGTCTGGGCGACCGCCTCATATTGCGCGAGGTCGATCACCTGGCCCCGCCCGGTCTTCATAACCTCCCACAACCCCATCATCGTTGCAGCCCAACCGGTGAGCGCCGTGACGTAGTCGCCGGTATAGGACTTGGCGCGCTGCGGTGGGCCGGCAGGGTCCCCAGTCAGGTTCATCATCCCGCCGTAGGCCTGCGCGATCGCGTCGTAACCCGGGCGGCCCAGGTACTCCTCCCGACCGTATTGTCCGTAGGTGCTTACCCGAACGATTACGAGGCGGGGGTTGACCGCGAGTGCCAGCTCGTTGGTGATGCCGTTGCGTTCGAGCGTGCCGGGCGCCGACGACTCCATCCACACGTCTGAAATCTTCCACAAGGCCATCAACAGCTCGACTCCGCGGCCCTTCTTGAAGTCGAGTCCCATCGACAGCTTGTTCTTTGTGACCTCAGCCTCGTCGCAGCCATGGGGGCGCGGTCCGCGTGTTAACTGCGGCGCGGTGAAGCGGAACACGTCACCGCCCGGTTTTTCGACATGTACTACCTCCGCGCCAAACTCAGCGAGCTTGGTGCCAATATAGGGCTGGGCGATCAACTGCCCGGTGCCGATCGCGCGGATACCCTCCAATGGCCCGAACGCTGGGGCAATGCATGGCGTTTTCGGTCTATCCAACCGCTTGATCCAGTCCGGAATGGTGTCCCGGAGTGCCTCAATCTTGCCCTCGCCCGCAATTAGCCTTGGTTCGTGTGGCATGTCTTTCGCTCCTCGCGATAATTGTCGGCGTCACTTGCGCATTCTACGCGGCCAAGGGTTAGGTGGTGAAGGTTAGCAGAGTAGAGTGGCCCTCAGCTTGCGGGGAATGTGCTCAGAAAATCGAATCTAAGTGCAGTGCTCGCGGAACAAAGTCGAATTTGATGTTGCCGCGGATGAACATCTGCTTCCGCAAAAGGGCCGCCCAATTGGCAGCTCTGTAGGTCAGAAATCGTATCTGGAGCGGGAGACGAGACTCGAACTCGCGACCCTCTGCTTGGGAAGCAGATGCTCTACCAACTGAGCTACTCCCGCTCGCGAGGCGTTCGATGGCCATTGAACCATCGTGTGTG
>JBAROU010000056.1:0-50266 GCA_049642385.1 Dehalococcoidia bacterium
CGTCGACGTCAGTCACCATGTCGGCCGCCTTGTGCTGGATCGCCTGGAAGCTACCAATCGGCCGGCCGAACTGGATGCGGTCTTTCGCGTACTGCACGCTGATCTCGAAGTCGCGCTGCGCCAGCCCGACCAGGAACGCGCACTCCAGCACCGTGCCCTTCTGCGCGATGCGCTCCAGCGTCTCCCAGCCCTTGTCCACCGCACCCAGCACGTTCGCCTTCGCGACCTTCACGTTCTCGAACTTCACCTCGCACTGCTTGTCCGAAGCGATCGTCTTGAGCGCCGTGAAGGAGATGCCGGCGCTCTTGCTGTCAACAATGAACAGCGTGACGCCGTCCTCCGCGTTCGCCCCCTTGCTGGTTCGGGCGGCCACGGTCATGTAGTCCGAGACGTTCGCGTCGCGGATAAACAGCTTCGTGCCGTTCAGCACGTAGCTGTCACCGTCCGCCTTCGCCTCCAGCTCGACGCCCTCGGCGTCGAAGCGCGCCGAAGGCTCCGTCACGGCGAGCGTCCAGATCTGCTCGCCCGAAGCGATGCGCGGCAGGTACTGCGCCTTCTGCTCGTCTGAGCCCGCCTCCAGCAGCGCGATGGCGCCGCCGACGGCCGTCGAGATAAACGGCCCGGGCACCAGCGCCCGGCCAAACTCCTCGATAAGGATCACCAGGTCCAGGAAGCCCATGCCGGTGCCGCCCTTGTCCTCTGGGATGATCAGCCCTTGCCAGCCCTGCTCCGCCATCTTCTTCCACAGGTCAGGCGAGTACCCCTGCTCGTCCTCCTCCATGTCGCGCACATGCTTCTCCGGGCACTCCTTCTCCAGGAAGTCCCGCGCGAAGTTCTTGAGCATGTCCTGCTCTTCGCTCAGTCCTAGGTCCATGTTGTGTGCTCCTTTCTATGTTCTGCGTTCGTTGTTGGAAGCTGGATGTGAGAAGCTAGAAGCTATACGACGGTCGTTGCGTGTCAATCGCCGTCCAGCTTCCAGCCTCCAGCGTCCAGCTTGGTGCAACTATTGGTTCGCTCCCTCGAGCATGTTGATCTTCGCAGCTATGATGAAGTCGTTCTCGGACAGGCCACCGATCGCGTGCGTCACCAGCTCAAACGTCACCTTGTTCCACGAGATGCACACGTCCGGGTGGTGTCCCTCCGATTCCGCGACGTCCGCAACCTTGTTCACGAACGTCATCGCCTGTGCGAAGTCCTTGAACTTCATCCGACGCGTGATCTTTGATGGTTCTCCCTCGACGAAGCGCCAGCCCGGCACGGCCGGCATGTAGGCCGCAGCCCGCTCCGCCGACATCGGCGCCATGCCGCCTTCGCAAGGCACGCAACTTTTCGTGAGAAGGTCGCTGGTCATTGTCGTGGCAATCCGATCCCGAGTTGGGCAATGATATTGCGCTGCACCTCGCTGGTGCCGCCGGCCAGCGTGGCGCCCACCTGGATCCGGTACATCCGCTCGATACGACCCATCAACGGGGTGTACGGAGAATCGGGCTCGAGCTGCCCGTAAAGCCCGGCGAGCCGAATCGCTGTGCGTGCGATGCGCTGCCCCAACTCCGAGCAAAACAGCTTGGTGATCGATGCTTCCTGGGTTGGAATCAGTCCCCGCGCCTGGAGGCTGGCGACTTGATGAGAGAGCAGGATCGCCACCTTCGCCTCGATCGCCCGATCGGTCAGCTCGTAGCGTGCCTGGATATCGTCTCGCCGATATGGGCGCGTCGCCTCGATCACCTCTCCCAGCAGCTGTTCGAGGCTCACCGCGTTGACGATGCTGGAACGCTCAAAGGCGAGCGTGGTCATCGCCACGTACCAGCCACGGTTCAGCTCGCCCAGCAGGTCTTTCTTAGGCACGCGCACGTTGTCGAAGAAGACCTCGTTGAAGCTCGGCGTCTCAGCCATGTTCGTTAGGGGCTGCACGCTCACGCCGGGCGCGTGCATGTCCAGCAAGAAGCAGCTGACCCCCTTGTGTTTGGGCGCTTCGTGATCGGTTCGGGCCAGGAGCATCATCCGGTCGGCGCGGTGGGCGCCGGACGTCCAGATCTTCTGGCCATTGATCACAAACTCGTCCCCGTCCTCGACCGCTGTCGTTTGTAGGGACGCAAGGTCAGATCCCGAGTTTGGTTCGCTGAAGCCCTGGCACCAGTACATCTCGCCTGAGAGGATGCCGGAGAGGTGCTTCTGTTTCTGTTCGTCGTTCCCGTGCACGATGATCGTCGGCCCGATCAGGCCCACCGCGAGGAAGTTCGGGCGCGGCGCTCGGGCGCGCGCCAGCTCCTCGTTGTATACGAACTGTTGCATCACGGCAAGGCCTGCGCCGCCGTACTCCTTGGGCCACGCCGGCGCTACCCAACCGCGCGTCGCCAGCTTCTTCAGCCACGCCATGTCGCGCGGGTCCTCCCCCGTGCCAACGCCGAGGACGGCCTCATCCGGCTGGCGCAGGTCGTCAGTGAGCTCCTGCTCCACGAACTGGCGTACCTCCTTGCGGAACGCCGCGTCTTCAGGTGAATCTCGAAAGTCCATGCGGTTACCCCCTCGGTAACCCCAGCCCACGCTGGGCGATGATGTTGCGCTGAATCTCGCTTGTCCCTGCCGCTATTGTCGAGCCGACCGAGCCGACGTACGAGCGCTCGAACTTGCCTTGTAGAGGCGCGTAGGGCGAGCCGGCTTCGAGCTGGCCGTAGAGACCCATGATGTGCAACCCAGCCCCGGCCATCCGCTGGTAAAACTCCGAGTTGAACACCTTGATAATCGACGCCTCGTAGTTGGGCACCATGCCCCGCTCTTGCATCGTCACGACGCGGTAAGACAGGAACCGGGCGATGCTCAGCTCGATCCACAGCTCAGCGAGCTTGTGGCGCACCAGCGGCTGCTCGAATAGCGTCTTCCCGTTCGGCGGAGCGTGCCCGCCGACGCGCGTCTCTTTCGCGAACGATGTCAACGTCGAGAGCACGCGCTGGTAGCTGGCTGAAGTAGCGACGTTCGAGCGCTCGAAGTCGAGCGTCGTCGTTGCCATGTACCAGCCGCGGTTCTCCTCGCCCAGCAGGCCCGAGCGCGGCACGCGCACGTTCTCGAAGAACACCTCGTTGAACCCGCGCTGGTTCGCCATGTTGACCAGCGGCCGTACTGTGATGCCGGGCGACTTCATGTCGACGAGGAAGTAGCTGATGCCGCGGTGCTTGGGCGCTTCCGGGTCGGTGCGCGCCAGGACGAAGATCCAGTCGGCGTAATGGGCCTGGCTGGTCCAGATCTTCTGCCCGTTGATCACGAAGTCGTCGCCGTCCTGGACGGCCCTCATCTGGAGCGACGCGAGGTCAGAACCGGACTCAGGCTCGCTGTAGCCCTGGCACCAGATCACCTCGCCGGAAGTGATGCCGCTCAAGTGCTGCGCTTTCTGCTCCTCCGTGCCGTAGATGATGACCGTCGGGCCCAGGTAGCCGACGGCGGCGGCGTTGATCAGCGGCGAGCCAGCGTACGCCATCTCTTCGTTAAAGACGACCTGCTCCCAGAGGCTCAGACCGGCGCCGCCGTACTCCTGCGGCCAGGCGGGCGCGATCCAATGTTTCGGCGCGAGCTTTCTCAGGAACTCGCGCCCGAACTCGAACGCCTCCTCGTCGAAGGGGTTATCCGTGCCTTCCCAATCGGCGGGCAGGCTCGCGCCCAGGAACGAGCGCACTTCACCCCTAAAACTCTCCTGCTTAGCAGTGAACCGGAACTCCATCAGGGCGTCTCCCACGTGATGAGCAAGTCGCGCGCTTCCAGCGCGCTGCGGCGCCAGAAACCCTTGTCTGTCTTCGCGAAGAGGTCGTCAAAGTGCTCGTCGATCAGGTCTCGCGCGCGTTCAGTGTCGTCAGCGCTCAGCCACCCCAGCTTGAGGCCGGCTTCCACCTCGTAGCGGATGGCGTCGTCGCGGGTCTGGCCGATGCCCAGCGTGGCAGGAGCGGCAGCCGGACCGACATCGATCACGTCCGCCGCGATGCTTATCTCGTCGAGGACGCCGAGCAGCTCCTTGTGGCCGGGCACCGGCGCTAGCTCCTCGCCGTGCACGAGACGGAACAATGGCGCGACCTGGTTCGGCGGTGGCACGCTGCGCATCCCGACGACGACGCGCCGTCGCGTCGCGCTCTGGAGCTTCTCGACGAACGGCGCGATCTTGCGGACGAAGTACGTCACGTGCGTGACCAGCGCCACGTCGCCTGTGATGTCACCCGCATCCAACCAGTCGGCCTGGATGAAACGCGCATTCTGGATGCCAGCGTCCCCAGCTGTTGTCCGAAACACTTCGCCCATGGCTGGCGACGGGTCAACGATGACCACCTCGCGGCAGCGGAGCGCCAGCGGCAGCGAGAGGCGCCCTGCGCCTCCACCGACGTCTATCAACGTGTCGTCCGGGCGCACGTACGCTGCGATCTTCGTCAATAACTCGTCGAGCGGCCGCCGGGGGTCCATCTGGAAGCTCTTCGCGAGCCCGCCCCACGCGTCGCCGTCCGGGCGCCCGAACTGGGCGCGCTGCGCCTCATACGCCGCTGCCAGGGCGTCGTGGCGCGCCGACGCGGTGTTCGCTCCAGCCTCTACCTGTTGCAACTCTGACCGTCGCTCCTCGTTAGGCCGCCCGCTAGTCAGCGACTAATCGCGCGGCAGGCCGAGCCCGCGCTGCGCGACGATGTTGCGCTGTACTTCGCTCGTGCCGCCCTCGATCGTGTAGGCGACGGAGCGCAGTAGCGTGTAGGAGTTGCGACCGCCGTTCGGCGCCAGCTCCGACCCGCGGACGAGCTGTCCGTACAGCCCCAGGATGTTGTACCCCGTTCGCGCGATGCGCTGGTTCAGCTCCGTGTTGTAGAGCTTCATCATCGACGCCTCGTAGTTCGGGATCAGGCCGCGGTTCTGCATGCTCGCCACGCGATACGAGAGCATCCGCGCGACTTCGACCTCGACGACGCGGTCCGCCAGCTCGTAGCGCAGCATCGGGTTGGTCTTCAGCGCGCACGTGTCTTCGCCCGCGTGCTCGCGTGCGTACTCCACGATCGCCTCGACCGTCTGCTTCATGCCGATGGCGGAGCCGATCGCCGAGCGCTCGAAATCGAGCGTCGTCACGGCCGCGTACCAGCCCCGGTTCTCCTCGCCGATGACGTTCTCTTTGGGGATCCGTACGTTATCGAAGAAGACCTCGTTGAACTCGTGCGTGTCGGCCATGTTGGTGAGCGGTCGCACCGTGATCCCCGGCGACTTCATGTCGGTAATGAAGTACGTGATGCCCTTGTGCTTCGGCGCGTCCGCGTCGGTGCGCGCGAGCAGGATCATGTGCTTCGCCATGTGGGCGAGCGACGTCCAGATCTTCTGGCCGTTGATCACGTAGTCGTCGCCGTCGCGCACCGCGCGCGTCTCGAGCGACGCAAGGTCCGAGCCGGAACTCGGCTCGCTGTAGCCCTGGCACCAGATGTCCTCGCCGGCCAGGATGCCCGGCAGGTACTTCTTGCGCTGTTCCTCCGTGCCGTGGACGATCATCGTCGGACCAGCCATGCCCAGGCCGATGATCAAGTGCATCGGGCGGGGCACGCGGTGCAGCGACAGCTCCTCGTTCAAAATGAACTGCTGCATCTGCGTGAGGCCGGCGCCACCGTACTCCTCCGGCCACGCCGGCGCGATCCAGCCCTTATCGGCCAGCTTCTTGAACCACTCCTGGTTGCGATTCCAGTTGGCGGTGAGCGCCTCTTCGCCGCTGACGCCTTTCGCTGCCTGCGGGGCCTCCTTCTGAATGAAGTCCCGGACCTCCTGGCGAAAGGTCGCCTCCTCAGGCATATCGGTGAAGTCCATAGCTACCTCCTGTATGTCTCGATCGTCTCGTGTTGGCTCGCCCTAGTCGCGCGGCAGCCCTAGGCCTCGCTGCGCGATGATGTTCCGTTGCACCTCGCTCGTGCCGCCAGCGATGGTCGATGCCAGCGTCTGGATGTACATGGCGCCATACCGCCCGTTGCGGGGCGCCCACTCGCTGCCCGAAAGGAGCTGCCCGTAGAGCCCCGTCACGTTCAGCGACGTGCGCGCGATGCGCTGGGTCAGCTCCGAGGCGAACAGCTTCGTCATCGACGCCTCGTAGTTGGGCACCATGCCCTTCGCCTGCATCGTGATCACGCGATACGAAAGCATCTTCGCCACATGCGTCTCCAGCAGCCGCTCCGCCAGCTCGTGCCGGATCGTCGGTGAGCGGCCGAGGATCGACCGGTTATCGGCCGCGTGCTCCTTCGCGAAGTCGATCAGGCTCTCGACCTGCAGGCGCATCCCGACGGCCGAGCCGATGCTCGAGCGCTCGAAGTCGAGCGTCGTCGTGCCGATGTACCAGCCGCGGTTCTCCTCCCCGACGAGGTTCTTAGCCGGAACGCGCACGTTGTCAAAGAACACTTCGTTGAAGCCGGCCTGGCCGCCCATGTTCACCAGCGGTCGCACCTCCACGCCCGGCGCCTTCATGTCGAGCAGGAAGTAGCTGATCCCCTTGTGCTTCGGGGCGTCCGGGTCCGTGCGCGCCAGCATGAACATCCAGTGCGCGAACTGCGCGCCTGACGTCCAGATCTTCTGGCCGTTGATCACGAAGTCGTCGCCGTCGCGCACCGCACGTGTTTGGAGCGACGCCAGGTCGGAGCCCGACTCTGGCTCGCTGAAGCCTTGGCACCACTGCACCTCGCCCGAGAGGATACGGCCCAGGTGCTCCTTCTTTTGGTCCTCCGAGCCGTGGATGATCAGCGTCGGCCCGATCATGGACGTGCCGAACCCGCCGACTTGCGGCGCGCGCGACTCGGCGAACTCTTCGTTCATGATGAACTGCTGCATCGTGGTGAGGCCGGCGCCGCCGTACTCGACCGGCCAGGCGGGTGCGATCCAGCCCTTGTTGGCGAGCCGCGTCCGCCACTCCTTCATCTCGTCGAAGCGCCCGCGCATACCGCCGGGGCCGGCCATCTCGATGCCGCGAAAACGGTCCGGCAACTCTTTCTCAATGAACGCTTTGATTTCCTTGCGAAATGCGGATTCTTCTGGCGTATCGTGGAAGTCCATGGCGCCCTCCTCTAGTCCCTGGGTAGACCCAACCCACGCTGTGCGACGATGTTCCGTTGTATCTCGCTCGTGCCGCCGCCGACGGTGCTCGTCGTGGCGTACAGATAGTAGGGTGGCATGCGCCCGTTCATCGCGGCGTGCGGACTGTCGCGCATCACTTGGCCGTACAGCCCGAGCAGTTTCAGCCCGGTCGCCGCGATGCGTTGGTCCAGCTCCGAAGCGTACAGCTTCGCCACGGACGACTCCTTGTTCGGCACCAGGCCGCGCGCCTGCATGCCGATCACCTGGTAGCTGAGCATGCGCTCCACCTGCGCCTCGATCGCGCGGTCCGCCAGCTCGTAACGGATCAGCGGGTCGCGTGCGATCGAACACGTCGGTTCGTCGCGGTGCTCGCGCGCGTAGTCGACGAAGTCCTGGATCGTCGTGCCGTGGCTGATGCTCGTCGCGATGCCTGAGCGTTCGAAGTCCAGCGTCGTCGTGCCGATGTACCAGCCGCGGTTCTCCTCGCCGATCAGGTTCTCTTTCGGCACGCGCACGTTGTCGAAGAACACCTCGTTGAAGTCGTGACTGCCTGCCATGTTCACCAGCGGCCGCACAGTGATCCCCGGCGACTTCATGTCGAGCAGGAAGTAGCTGATCCCCTTGTGCTTAGGCGCTTCCGGGTCGGTGCGTGCGAGCAAGATCATCCACTGAGCGCCGTGCGCGCCCGATGTCCAGGTTTTCTGTCCGTTCACCACGTAGTCGTCGCCGTCGCGCACCGCGCGTGTCTGGATCCCGGCCAGGTCGGAGCCTGCGCTCGGTTCGGAGAAGCCCTGGCACCAGAACACTTCGTTCTTCAGGATCGGCGGTAGGTGCTTCTCCTTCTGCTCGTCGGTGCCGTAGATGATCAGCGTCGGCCCCACCCAACCCAACGCGATCTGGTTCGGGCTGCGCGGCGCGCGCTCGGTCGCCATCTCCTCGTTGAAGATGAACTGCTCAATGACAGAAAGGCCGGCGCCGCCGTACTCCTTCGGCCACGCAGGGGCAATCAAGCCCTTCTCCGACAGCTTCTTTAGCCAGCCGCCCAGCGCTGCGAGGTAGCCCTTCTGTGCGAAGCGCCCGCTGCCGCCCCCGAACAGCGCGCCGCCTTCGCGACGTCGCGCCAGCTCCGGCGGAAGCTCGGTCTTGATGAAGTTGCGCACCTCCTGCCGGAATGAGGCTTCGGTTGGCGTGTCACGAAAGTCCACAATGTCTCCTTGCTAGTCCAGCGGCCAGCCGTCCGGCGCGACGAGCTCCGATACCGCTCGCGCTGCCGGGCCGACGCGCCCCTCGCGCTTCGATACGCGCAGCATCTCTTGGTACAGGCTGCCCCACCGCTCGACTTTCGCGCGGTCCAGCTCTGCGCTGAAGCCGAGCATGTGCATCAGGTCCAGCGTGAGCCCGATGCTCAGGAACTGCCACGCGACCAGCCGCGAGTCGATATCGCGGCGCACGATACCACGCCGCTTGCCTTCATCGACGGTCTCGGCAACAAAGTCGACGAAGTTCGCGAAGTTCTCGTGGAGCGCAGCTTTGATCTCCGGGTCGTCCGCCTCGGACACGGCCTGAAACTGCAGCTTCATGTTGCCGGAGTGGCTCTGCAGGTGGTCGTAGTAGTGGACGCCGATCGACCAGATCGTCTCCAGTGGGTCGTCCACGTCGTATGAGATGTTCTGCCAGATCTCGAGTAGCTTCGGTGCGGTCGAGCGCAAGGTGGCGAGGAAGAGGGCCTTCTTGCTGGGGAAGTGGCGGTACAGCGCCGGCTCAGACACGCCCACAGCCTTCGCAATATCAGCGGTGCCTACCTTGGCATAGCTCTGGGTCGCGAAAACCTCACGCGCAGATTCGATGATCTGGCGTTTTCGGTCTTGTGCGGGCAGTCTGCGAGCTCGTGCCATAAGTTAGTGACCACTCACTATCGCCCAGAGGCGACCATACCCTACCACTGAGCAGGAGCGTTGTCAAGAGGGTCAGCAAATAGATCGCTCGGGTAGCAATCTCGCAACGACTTCCCAGCGGCGCTGCGCTATGGTGTCCAAAGGAGGAGTTAGATGGCGCCTGACACCCCAGCGATACGACGAACGAAACGGACTTGGTCTACGAGAACGGCGGCGACCAGATGCTGCTCGCTTACCTAGGACGGGCAGGGCTATCGCTGCGATGATACCGCCCCTCGGCGGGCCACAGCTTCTTATGGAGGTGGATGTCCTCCGGCTCCAGCGCGAAGAGTTCGGGGAACGGCTCGGCCATCGGCTGGTAGCCGCGGCCCATGTAGAAACGCACCGTGTTCTGTGACGGCGTAGCGGAGACGACGATCTCGGTGTCGCCGCCTTCTCTGGCGATGTGGTCTAGGTCCTCGGACAGCCGCCTGCCGATGCCGCTGGCCCGATTTCCGTTGCTCACGTGCAGGTAGGCGAGCTGCGCGACGCCGGGCCGCAGGTGCTGGACCAGAACGCCGATGCCAGCCAGGCGATCGCCATCGAAAGCGCCGAGGGCAACAGCGCCTGACCCGAGCAACTCCTCGACGTGCGTTTGCTGGGCCGCGTGAGAGTGCTCGCCGTCGCCTTCCGTGAGCCAGTTGGGGGAGTCGAAGTCGCCGCGGCGTTCCTCTAGCTGCGTTCCGTGCTGGATATAGAGGACGCCGATGCGCTCGCTGCGATCTATGTCGCGGATGCGCGGGAGGTCAGCGGGAACAAAGGGGCGATAGGTAATGGGTGCCAAGTCAGGGGTATTGTAAGCGCCGCGCTAGTAGGCGGCCCAGCTGCAGGACCAGGGGTACCAGCCCCACTGGCATCCGATCGATGCAGACACATGGAGTGTTCTCGAGCAGGTGAAGCCTCGATATAGATTCATGGAGCGGGAGACGAGACTCCAACCCTCGACCCTCTGCTTGCGAAGCAGCGGTTGCGGCGCGAACGTAGCCTACGCGCTTTGGTGCAGTGCCAGCGCAGCGCGCACGGCCGCCAGCGCGACCTCCATCTGCGGCTCGTCTGGGTCGCGCGTCGTGAGCGACTGGAGCGCCATGTTGGGCCGAAACAACGCTCGGAAGATGCCGGCGTTGGAGCTGCTGGCGAGGCGGATCGCCTCGTAGCTCATGCCCGCGATCACCGGCGTGAGTAGCGCGCGCGTGAGCAGCCGCTTGCCCATCGGCTGCGGGCCGATAGCCGCGTACAGCACGGACGAGATGACCATGGTCGTCAGCAGGAAGCTCGTGCCGCAGCGGATGTGCGCGTTCGGAAACTTGTGGAGCGATTCGATCTCCAGCGGTTGGCCGGCCTCGTACGCCTGGATCGCCCGGTGCTCCGCCCCGTGGTAGCCGAACAATCGCCGGGCCTGCGGGACCGCGCCCAGCACGCGTAAGTAGCTCACCAGCATCCCCATGCGGAACACGCCCTCGATGAGCGCTGCGACGCGCGGGCGCGCGACCTTACCCTCCAGCTTTCGCGACGCGACGGCCGGCGCAAGCAGAAACACGCTCGCCGCCATCCCGAGCGAGATCGCCGCGCTGGTGCGCACTTCGCCCGGTTGCGGCTCCTCCGGTTCCTTACCCGCGGCGATCTGCGCCGACCAGACCATGGCGCGCATGCCCTGGCCCAACTGTTCGCTAAGCGCTGAGATGCCCCGCGCCAGCGGGATGTGGCGCAGCGGACCGCTCTCTGTGTTCAGCTCCGTGCGACAGGCCAGCTCGCCGTCGGGCTTGCGTACGCAGACGGCCATGCCGCGCGACCCGCGGATCATCACGCCTTCGATCACCGCCTGTCCCCCAAGGGACGGCGGCAGCGCAGGTGTGTCAGTCGCTCTAGTCATGGTCGTGTTGTACGATAGCGGCGCCACAAGGTGGAAGGCAATAGGAGCCGGCTTACGCCGCGGTTTCGGCCGTCTGGTGCAGGCGTTCCCTCGCCGTGGTGATCAGCTCTTCATAGTCCGAGCCGTCGCCCGGGAAACTGCTCAGGCCCACATCAACGCCATCGATCTCCGCCTGGAGCCTGCCAACGACCGCCAGCGAGACCGCTGGTTCGCTCTGCGGCATGAGCACGACGTAACCGCCATTTCCGACGTACGCGGCCAGGTCAGCCTTGCGCAGCTGCCGGCGCAGCCAGTTCGCGACGAAATCCTGCACCACCCAGGGTTCTTCCGTATCCGGCGCCGGCTCGATCACCGCGACGGTCAGCCCGTGATTGTAGCGACGCGCCCGATAGCACTCTTCATCGCAGCGCAGCGTGATATACCAGTGAGCAAAGAGCCCGGTCTCGCGCTCGTAGATGACCAGCTTGCGACCGCTCGCCGCTTGCGCGGATGCCTTTTCGATCAGGACCTGGTTGGTCTTATTGCGCTCGCGCCCCTGAAACATCGCCGCACCCAGCTCCAGCCCAAGGACAGCGGCCAGGCCACCCACCACGATCGCGGGCACGACCCAGCCGACCGCGAGGAACACGAGCGCTGCGATAGTCGCGCTGACGATGACCGCCACCACGGCCTTCCGGAGACTGAGGTCCTGGCTCACGCCGCGTCCTCAAGCGCCAGGTGCTCCCTCACCGCACGGGCGAACTGCTCCGCCGTCTCGAACTGATCAGAGCTTTGCAGCGCAGCGACACGCCACTTCTGGCCGCCGAGCGCCCGGCTCCGTAGCCACATCTCGTTTCGCCAGCGGGAGACCGCGGCTTCCGCGTCTGCCTGCGATGTCTCCGGCATGATCGTGAGGAAGCTGTCTTTGCTGTACCAGCCCAGCAGGTCGATCGAGCGGGCCATAGCCTTCGCGGTCTCGACGGCGGCCTGGAGCGCCTGGTCGTTCGCCGGCTGAACGGGCAAGGGCGTTCCCGCGGCGACCATGATGATCGCCACCGGTCGGTTGTATCGGCGGGCCCGCTCCATCTCTTCTTCCAGGCGATAGAGAATGTACCAGCGAGCGTACAGCGGCCCTTCCTTGAGGATGGCCTGAGCTGTAGGAGCCCCTGGTGCCTCTGGGTCCGTCTTTTG
Source organism: Dehalococcoidia bacterium (assembly GCA_049642385.1). Taxonomy (GTDB): domain Bacteria; phylum Chloroflexota; class Dehalococcoidia; order DSTF01; family RBG-16-68-14; genus JBAROU01. The sequence continues at coordinate 12,031 of JBAROU010000056.1, forward strand.
GGACTTCTTGAAGAGTGGCATATTCCTATAGTAATGGTCGGAAAATTGGGGCGCGCCTTTATCCCTGGCGAAAACGGGCGTTCCAGGGCCAGACGTAAGGACGCGGGGAGAAGAAGGCGAAACGGGCCGGTTGCCCGGCCCGCCTCAAGGGGGTCTAGTCCTTCATGCCGTAGCGGCGCTTGAAGCGCTCGACCCGCCCGGCGGTGTCCACGATGCGCTGCTCACCCGTGAAATATGGGTGGCAGGCGCTGCACACCTCGACGTGGAGGTCGGCCTTCGTTGCTCGCGTTTGGAAGGCGGTGCCGCAGGCGCAGTGCACCGTCGCTTCTACGTACTCGGGATGGATGTCTGCTTTCATGGGTCTCGTTTCCAGGCTGTAAGCCTGTCGTCTGGCGCCGGGCTCAAGCCCGGCCTTCGGGTTCGTTCACGAAGCCTCTAGCTCGCCGCCTGGTCGGCGTAAACGCTGACCTTCTTGCGCCGCGGCTTCGCGTGCGGCTCGAACTTCACGCGCCCCTCGATGAGCGAGTAGATCGTGAAGTCGCGCCCGAGCCCCACGTTCTTCCCCAGGTGGAAGCGCGTGCCGCGCTGGCGCAGGATGATCGTGCCGGGGCGCACGAATTGACCGTCGTAGCGCTTCACGCCCAGCCGTTGGGAGTTGCTATCTCGGCCGTTGCGACTGCTGCCGCCGCCTTTCTTGTGAGCCATCGTCTGTTACTCCGTTTCCTTCGCCGTCGTCTTGCGCGGCGCGCGTTTGCGCGCGGGCTTCGGCTTCGCGTCGTCCTTCGCGGCTGGCGCTTTGCCGGTATCCTTCGCCGTCGTCTTGCGCGGCGCGCGTTTGCGTGCGGGCTTCGTCGCCGGTGCCTCCGTTGACTCTGCCGTCTCCGCTTTGCGCCGCGTGCGAGGCTTGGGCGCGGCCGGCGCCTCTACCGACGGTGGTGCCGCAGCGGGCGCGGGTGCTGCGGCGACAGGCGCTTCCGCAGCCGCGACAGCCGCCTGCGGCTCCTCGACAGGCGGCTCTTCCGTCTTGGCCCGGCGTCGAGGCGTCTTCGCCTCTTCCTTCGCCTGCTGGCCCGGCCGCAAGATCTCCTTCACGCCCAGACGGGTGAAGCGCTGGCGGTGGCCGGTCTTCTTCCGGGTGCGCACCTTCGATTTGTACTTGAAGACAATGATCTTCTTGTGCTTGCCCTGCTCTTCCACATCGGCGAGCACGCGTGCGCCCTCGATCACGGGCGTGCCGATGGTGACCTCGCCGTCCTCCGCGATCATGAGCACGTCGACCAGCTCCACCATCGAGCCCTCCTCAGCAGCGAGCTTCTCGACGGTGATGCTGCGCCCCTCTTCGACGCGGTACTGCTTGCCTCCGCTACGGATAATGGCATACATGGCAACACTGCATCTTAGCGGCGATGGGCCGATTCGGTCAATTACGGCAGCTTACGCCCACGACGCCTCGCGTACAGACTCGCCGCCCCCAGCATCATTGCCGCTGCGACCGCAACGGCAGCCAACATGATGACGGAGAGCCCGGACGAGCCGTTCGCCCCCTGCGGCGCTTCTGCGGCTTGCGGCAGTTCCGCAACGCCACCCACGCCGGGCTCAAGGGCCTGCCAGTCCGGGTCGGTGCCGGCATCACTGATACTGAGCTGGTTGCTGCCGTTCGCGTTCATCACGTAGATGCTGTCGCCACCGTCTCGACGCGTATGAAACGCGATCTTGCTGCCGTTCGGTGACCACGCGGGGAGGTCGTCTGCTGCAGGGTCGTTGGTCAAGCGCACGGGCGAGCTGCCGTCCGCGTTCATGACGTAGATTTCGTAGTTGCCGTCGCGGTTGCTTGCGAATACGATCTTCGAGTTGTCTGGCGACCACTCGGCTGTGATGTCGGTTCCGGCGTTGTTGGTGAGGTTCACCGGCGCTGAGCCGTTCGGGTTCATGGCGTAAATCTCGTAGTTGCCAATGCGGTTCGTTGCGAACGCGATCTTCGCACCGTCCGGCGACCAATCGGGATCGTAGTCCAGACCTGCGTTGGCCGTGATCGCTGCCTGATTGGAACCGTCGGCGTTCATCACGAAGATCTCCCAATCGCCGTCGCGGTTGCTGCCGAACGCGATCTGCGATCCATCTGACGACCAGGTCGGATAGCGGTTGACGATATTGAATCCGGGAATGCTCGTCACGAACGTCAGATTCGCGCCGTCCTGGTCCATCACCCCGATCTCCCCGTCCTGAATCGAGCAGCAGAACCAGCCGGCGAAGGCGATCTGGGCCCCATCGGGGGACCACGCCGCATCGAACGCGTTCGGCGAAATGTTGGTGAGGCGTGCCACAGCGCTGCCGTCGGCGTTCATGGAGTAGATCTGGTGATTGCTGTCGCCCTCACGGAAGCTGCTGAACGCGATCTTCCCGTTCGCGCCCGGGAAGGCGCCTTCGGCAGGCGTGGCCGTTAGCGCCGCGAAGGTGATGAGGAGCATCACGAGGCCGGTCTTCACCACCGCCACCAATCTCCTACCTGCGATTACCGCCGCCTGGCTTACCACGAGACGCTGGCAACGGCCGCGATCGCGGCCGCTGCTGTAATCGCTGCCAGTACCAGTCGCCCGACAGTATATTTCGCCCAGCGTGCTTGTCAAGAAAGGGCCGCGCTCGACCCGCTACGCGCGAAGCGCAATACTGCTTCCGTGAAGCTGCGCGACCTCCACCGCTGGGACGTCACACCGAAAGAAGCCATAGCGATCCAGCGCGAGCTCGCCTCGCAAGTGGTGCGCCGGGGACGCCTGCGCGGCGTACGCCGCATCGCCGGCGTCGATTGCTCGGTCGACCGTCGCGCGCAGCGCGGCACCGGCGCCGTGGTCGTGCTTTCGTATCCTGAGCGTGAGCTGGTCGAGGTGGCGGTGGAGGAAGCACCGCTCACCTTCCCGTACGTGCCCGGCCTCCTCTCCTTCCGCGAAGTGCCCATCCTGCGCGCCGCCTTCGAACGCGTCGCCGGGCCGATCGACCTGCTGCTCGTCGATGGCCAGGGCTACGCTCACCCGCGACGCTTCGGCCTCGCCTGCCACCTCGGCCTGCTGCTCGACGTGCCTGCCATCGGCGTCGCGAAGTCGCGGCTTTGTGGCGAGCACTCCGACTTGTCCGGGGAGGACGCCGTCGGTAGCCGCGCGGACCTCGTCGATAAGGGCGAGGTGATCGGCAGTGTGCTGCGCACGCGCGCTGGTGTGAAGCCGCTCTTCGTCTCGGTCGGCCACCGGCTCAGCCTCGACGAGGCCGAAGCGTGGGTGCTGCGCTCCGGTCGCGGCTATCGCCTGCCGGAACCGACACGCATCGCCGATCACGCTGCCGGCGGCCGTGTGTTCACCACGGCGTGAGCCACAGCGATGGTTGTAGTACACTGGAAGCGATGGACGATCTCCAGACACGCGTACGGCAGCTCACCGACCGTATCAGCGATCTACTGATGCGTCTTTGACGTTGCCGCGCTAGAGCAGGAAGCCCAGCAGCTCGAGCGGGAGTCCACCCGTCCCGATCTTTGGGATGACCAGCAGTCCGCCCAAACCACCATGAAGCGCATGGCCGACCTCAAGGCGCGCGTCGAGACATGGCGCGGCCTCGAGTCGCGCGCGGCTGAGCTCGGTGACCTCATCGAGTTGGCCCAGGCCGAAGATAACCCGGATGCCATCGCGGGCGATCTCGAAAAAGAGATCGCCGAAGTCGACGGGCGGCTCGACCAGCTCGAGTTCGAGCTCACGCTCTCCGGTCGCTACGACACCCGCAGCGCCATCCTCGCGATCCACGCCGGCGCGGGTGGCACCGAGTCGCAGGACTGGGCCGAGATGCTCCTGCGCATGTACCTGCGCTGGGCCGAGCAGCGCGGCTACGAGACCGAGGTGCTAGACATGACGCAGGGTGAAGAAGCGGGCATCAAGAGCGTCACCGTTGAGGTGCGCGGTCACCTCGCCTACGGCTACCTGAAGGCCGAGCGTGGTGTCCAGCGCCTGGTGCGCCTCTCGCCCTTCGACGCCGACCACGCCCGCCACACGTCGTTCGCCCTGGTCGAGGTGCTGCCGGAGGCGGAGAGCGCAGCAGAGGTGACGATCGACCCGGACGACCTGCGCATCGATGTCTTTCGCGCCAGCGGCCACGGCGGCCAGAACGTGCAGAAGAACGCCACCGCCGTGCGCATCACGCACATCCCCACCGGCCTCGTCGTCATCTGCCAGAACGAGCGCTCGCAGATGCGCAACCGGGAGAGCGCCCTCCGCGTCCTCGAAGCGCGCCTGCTCGAGCGCGAGATCGAGCGCCAGAGCGCCGCGCGCGCGAAGCTCAAGGGCGATCGCATCGCGGCGGAATGGGGCAACCAGATCCGCAGCTACGTCCTCCACCCGTACAAGATGGTCAAGGACCACCGCACGAACCACGAAACGAGCAACGCGGAAGCCGTCCTCGACGGCGACCTCGACCCGTTCATCACCGCGTACCTGAAGTCAACGGTCGGTTCGGACGGCGCATAATGCTACGGCGTTCTAGCTGCGGTCGGGAAGTTCTTACGAAGCGCGTCGTAGCCGTTTCGCTCCTCGCGCTGTTCGCGGCCCTCGCCTGGGCCGCGCCGGGGGCTCGCGCTCAGACCGGCATCGACGTGCGTTCGAGCGACGCCACGAGCAACTTCCCGGACGGCTTCACCTTCTCGCTCGAAGTCGCCGGCGCCAACATCGACGACGTCCGTCTCATCTACGAGATCGCCCCGGACGGCGTGCGCACCACCGCCGAGGCCGACTGCACCGGCGCCAGCGCGATGAGCTGCACCTACAGTCTCGTCGCCAGCCGTACGAACGTCATTATCCCGGGCGCCGTAGCGACGTACTTTTGGCGCATCACCACCGGCGGCGAGACGACGGAGACCGACCCGCAGGTCGTCACGTACGAGGACAACCGCTTCGAGTGGCATACGATCAGCGACGGCAACCTTACGCTGTGGTGGTACTCGGGCAGCGAATACCAGGCGAACGCGGTGCTCGCTGCCGGCCGTGAGAGCCTTGATGCGAACGCGGCGCTGCTGCAAACGCAGGTCGACATCCCGGTGAAGATCTTCTGGTACGCAAGCGCCGAAGACATGGCGCCTGCGATCCTGCCCAGCCAGGCTGCTGGTGTTGTCACCGCAGGCGAGGTCGTCTATTCCGACACGGCGATGGTCTCCGGCAGCGGCGCGGAGGACATCGCTCGTCACGAGATCGCCCACGTCGTCGTGCGCCAGGCGATCGGCCCGATCTACAGCGTGCCTGACTGGCTGAACGAAGGGCTCGCCGTCTACTCCCAGTCGGCGCCATTCTCCGAACAGCAAGCGTCGTTGGATCAGGCGATCCAGTCCGGCGACGTGCTTTCGGTGCGCAGCCTCAGTTCGGCGAGCAGCGGCGCCGTCGCCAGCAAGGTGTCGCTGTTCTACGGGCAGTCGTACAGTCTGGTTGACTTCCTGATTAGCACCTACGGCAAAGAGAAGTTCGCTAAGCTCTTCAAGGCGTTCAGCCAGGGCGCAACGACTGCCGAGGCGCTCGAGCAGGCCTACGGGTTCGACCAGGACGGCCTAGAGAACGAATGGCGCGCCAGCGTCGGCCTGCCTCCGCGCGCAGCGCTCACGCCGGCTGCCGAGGGCTCGCCCACGGCCACCGCCAACCCCACGCCGACGCCTAACGCCTCAACATCCAGCGACGACGGCGGCGCGCCTATCGCGCTCGTCATCGCAATTGTCGCGCTGGTCGTTGTGCTCGTGGGCGTCTTCGCCGCGATCGGCGTGCTGCTGTCGCGCCGCTACCGCTAGCGGTTGGTGGACGTTGTCCCCTGGCCCAGCGAGGGGTTCTCGCGGCTGAGTTTCAGCTTCATCGCCCCGAAGTAGCCCGGCCGGAAGCCGTTCACGGCGAAGCTGCTGCGCGCGGCGTCCGCCGTATAGTAGATATGCGCGCCCTCCGATTCGAACCGCTGGAAGGCATCGTACTCCAGCAGCCATGCGTACGTGATCGTTGGCAGGCCATCGCGGTCCAGCAGGTCCGCGCGTCCCTTGTCGGAGAGCTGGCTGATCGCCTCGTGGTCATCCTCCAGGATGCCGACCTTGAGGTCGTCGTAATACAGCATGACGAGCTCCGGGTAGATGAAGCCTGTGATCACCACCGCCGGCCGTTGCAGCTTGCCGGGTTTCGTCGCCACATCGTGCAGTTCGTCCGCGAAGTCCCTCTGGTTGCGCAGCGTCTCGACATCGGAGAGCAACATGCCCTTGCCGATGCGCGCGCTTGTGAACGTCTCGGCAGTGATGCCGAACGTATCGTCGGGCGACGTGATGTCGACGAAGCCGGCGAGCACGATCACCGCTAACACTGCGGCGAGCATTCCCCGTGTCAGGTAGCGCGAGAGCAGGAAGAAGCCGAACGGGAAGAGCGGGATCAGGTACGCGATCTCGTGCGGCAGCTGCGTGTACGACAGCATGAAGACGACGACGACGGCGACCCACGTCAGCACGTGCGGGTCGCGTATCATATCGCCTGGCAGGTGGCGAATGCGCTGCCACGAAAGACCCAGCGCTCCCAGCACCGCCAGCGCCCCGACGATGCCCAGGCCGTCCTTCCCGACGCGCTTGATCACCTCCGCCAGCGGCACGCTCTGGTCGTAGAAGTTGAGGAAGTCGAAGCCATAGCGCATCAGCACCGGCGTATACGCGACGAATGCCGTGGCCAGTGCCGTCACCGCGAACGGGCGGATGTCCTTGCGCTGGTCCGTGCGCCAGAGCAGTAGCCCGAACGGGACCAGCATCCCGAGCGATGCGATCCGGAAGCCCGTCGCAACGCCCAGCACGATGCCTGCCAGCTGTGGCTGTCGGTGCAGCAGCGCCAGGTAGGCGCCCATGATGAACGTCAGCGTCCACATGTAATCCATGGTCATCACGCTGTTGATCCAGAGCAGCGGCGCAAACGCGAACGCGATGGTGAGCGCGCCTCGGTTCTCCAGGTCGAGCTTCTTCGCCAGCGACGCGAACAGGTAGATCCCAACGAGCGAGATGAGCACGGTGCTCAGGTTCGTCGCGATCCAGCCGCCTTTGATGAAGAGCGCCGTCACGAACTCGTGCAGAGGATAGCCGGGCAGTCGCGACGGATAGTAGTCGCCATGATCCCAGAGGTAGCGCGCCGTCAGCGCCACGCGCCACGCATCCGGGTCAGTGCCGTAGCCCATGTTCAGCCACGGAACCCGCGAGACGATGTAGACGACGGCCAGCGCCGCGAACGTCGCCGGCTTCGTGAACTCGAGATCGATCGCCTTGTCGATCAGGCCTCGGCTGCGCGCGAGGAGGCCGTTCGATTCGCGGGTGAGCGTTTCCGTCGCTTCCATGCTAGCGGGGCAGCACCAGACCGCCGGACGGCGGCGCCCCGCCTCCGCTCGTAAGCTCCGACGTCGCGCCGCCCTGCGTCTCGCTGGCGGTCATGCCGTGGTCGGCGGCCTGCACCGCGAGCTCGGCCAGCGCCGCCTCGTCGATCGCGCCCGGTATCGCCGAGCGCTCATTGATCACGGTGAACGGCACCGCGCGCACGCCGAGCTGCTGCGCCAGCCGCGGGAACTCGTTGATCTCCACCGCTGCGGCGCGCACATGTGCGCTCGCCAGCGCCAGCCGGTAGGCCGCGCGCACGACGCCCGGGCAGTGGGGGCAGGTGGGCGTCACGTACACGACGATCGACGTTTTGTCGCGCAGCTTCTTGAGCTGCTTCGTCGCCCCTGGCCCCACCGTGACCTTTTGCTTCGATGCCTCGATCATCGTCTCGATGAAGTTCGGGAACTCGTTGCCGCCGGGAATGCCGAAGAAGCGGAGCGGCCGGTTCATCGGTCCGCGCAGGACGATGCCCGGCACCTTGTCGATGCCCAGCTTCGCTGCTTCTTCGGGCGTGTCGGCGAACTCGTGCACCGTGAGCGATACCTTGTCACTCAGCGACGCGATCTCTTCCAGCATCTTGTGCACATCTTCGCAGTGGACGCATTCCTCGCGGCCGGGTACGTAGAGCTTGGAGGCGCGTTGGGTGAAGTAATCGAGCTTCACCTTGCCCTCCAGCTCCTTGCCGAAGCGTTCGCGGACGTAGTCCTGCTCGCGCAGGGGGATCACGTGCGGTCCTCCTGACCGGCGGTCGCCGGCTCTGCGTTGAAACGGTGCCAGACGACGTAGAGCCGCTGGAGCGCCGTCGCGTTGGCCATCACGGCCAGAATCCAGAGCGCGATCCGCACCTGACCTATGATAAGCCCGCCGCCCATAAGAAGCACCCTCTCGGCGCGTGTGAATAGCCCGTCGCGCAACTCCATGCCGTTCGCCTGGGCCCGCGCCCGCACGTAGCTCACCATGATCGAGCCGACCAGTGCCGCGAAGCAGAGCCCGATCTCCTCGCGCTCGCCGCGCCCGGAGTAGTAAAAGACCAAGCCGCCCAGCACCGCCGCCTCGGAAAGCCGATCCAGCACCGAGTCGAACACCGCGCCGAACGGCGTCGCTCGGCCCGTCGCCCGCGCCAGTGCGCCATCGAGCAGGTCGACGGCGCTGAACGCCAGCATGAGGATGCCGGCGATCAGGAACTCGCCGCGCGCGGCCAGCACGCCGGCGCTCACGTTGCCCGCGAAGCCGAGCGCGCTCAAATGATTCGGCGTCGCGCCCGTGCGCGCGATTACCGAGACGATCGGATCGGTGATGCGGCGCGGGACCGAGTGCGGCAGCAGCGTGAACGAACGCGGGCGCACCACTACGCCCCTGTCGCTCGCACCGGCTGCGAACGCCCGTCCGGCTGTTGCCGCTCATGCAGCAACCGTTCGTAGTAAGACAACACCTGTTGCGACACGCGCAGCCAGCTGAACTCCTGCGCGCGTTGGTGGCCGCGCTCGCCCATCGTCCGGCGCAGGTCCGCGTCGCCCAGCAGCACCAGTAGCGCTTCGGCGATGCCCTTGGCGTCGCCCGGCAGCGCGAACAGCCCTTCGACGCTGTGCGTGAACACGCTCGCGTATCCGTCGATGTTGCTCGCGACGATGGGCAGCCCGGCCGCCATCGCTTCCAGCAGAACAATGCCCTGGCTCTCGAAGCCCGTCGCTGGTGCGCAGAAGACGTCCGCTGTGTGGTGGTAGCGTGGCAGCTCCTCGGCCGACACGTAGCTGACGAAGGCGACGTCGGGCAGGCCCATCGACCGCACCTTCCGCTTCTGCGGTTCGAACGTACCCGCGCCGACGACGATCAGCCTCGTGTTCGGCTGGCGCTGTTTGACGATGGCAAACGCCTTGATCAGGTAATCCAGGCCCTTTCGCTTCTCCGGCCGCCCGACGAACAGGATGTTCAACATCTTGTCGCTGAATTCAGGGATCGGCGCGGCCTTCGCCGCGAAGCGCTCGACGTCTACGCCGTTCGGGATGATGTTGTAGTAACCGGGGAAGTACTCCTCCACGAAGCGCGCCGCCGAGGGCGAGACGGCGATCTTACCGTCGAGCCGCCGGCCCCAGCGACGGATATGGCGCTTGCCCCACGTGTAGAAGAACTGCTTCTTGTCGCGCGTTGCGTGATACGTGCCGACATTCACCGCCTCCGAGTAGCGCAGGAAGTGGATCGGCAGCACCGGCATGAACGGTTCGTGCACGTGCACCACGTCGAACTGCTCCTCGGCCAGCACGCGGCGCACCGCCGGTCCCAGCGTGAGCGAGAGCGAGATGCGCGCCAGCGATCCGCTCGCCGGTACACTCACCGGTCGCTTGCCGATGGTCACCACGCCTTCCTCGTCGACCGCGCGCGAGGACGGCGCCATAATCTGCACCAGGTGCCCCCGCTGGACGAACTGCTCGCGTAGGTGGGCGCAGTGGCTGTTCACGCCGCCGGGCACCGTCCAGTCGTACGGCGAAACGAGCGCAATCTTCACGGACGCACCCGCTGGATGAAGCTACGGATCGTTGGTACCCAGCCCATCTTGCGCGGCGTCGCCATCAGGCCGCGCCACTGTTGCCGGACCACCTGCACCGGCCCCAGCTCGGTCAACGTTGGGTAACGCCCGTTGCCCACGCCCGTCGTCCGCGACTCGATGGCGTGGCGCAGCTCAGCCTCGCTTTTGCCCTCGAACGTGGTGTAGGCGCAGCCGACCGCCTGCAGAAAGTGGGCGTCGCTGCCGCCCACTTCGGCGAAGTGGTAGCGCTCGCGGTTCAGTCGCCGCGCCGTCTCCTGGCCGATGCGCGGCTTCCCACGCGCCAGCTCGATGCCGTCGAACGTGGCGCCATCGCGCATGACGCGGTCGATCGTGCGCTGGGTGATGCTGCGTGTGAGCCAGCACATCGGGTGTGGGATCAGGCACAGACCACCCTGCCGGTGCACCGCTTCCAGCGTGGGCATCAGCGGCTCCAGGCTCGGTACTGGTTCTTCGATGTACAGCGCCAGCAGGTGCCCCTCCAGCGCGGTCACTTCTTCACCCACGATGAGCTCGAAGCGATAGCCCGCGCGCGCCCACGCCTCGCGCGCGGCGAGCGCCGGCCGCAGATCGTCGTGCTCCGTGATCGCGATGACCGAGAGATCGGTGTGTTCCTCAACGTAGCCAAGCAGCTCAGGGATCTCCGCCATCCCGTCTCCGAGCGCCGTGTGGATGTGTAAATCGGCTTTGCCCACGCGCGTTCGCCGCTATTGTATCGCACCAGGAGAGTCTGCTGGCTCGCCGTCCAGCGTCTCGTCGTAGGGCCTGAGCCACAGGATACGGTAGGTCGCCACGTACACGTCGCGGCCGGGGAACGCCGCGATGATCTCGTCGCGCAGCTCCGGTACGTTGCGCGCGAAGACGACGTCGCCATCCAGCGTCGGCGAGTTGAGCCAGAAGACGCTCCCATAGCAGGACCACTTCTCGCCCAGCCCGCAGTCCTCGACGAGGACGAGCGCGTTGTGCAGGTCGGCGTCGTGCGTCAGCGCGACCAGGCGGTTGTCCACGCCGAACAGCCCGTGGAGGTCCTGCGCCCGCGCGGGCGTGAAGGGCACGTTCCAGTTCGCCTGATGGCCCAGCAGCCACCCGTACAGACTGCCGCCCACCAGAGCGAGCACCAGCGCGTACGTGACCAGCAGGCCCGCCCACAGCGGCGGGCCGCGCTCGTCGCGCAGCGTCATGCGGCGCAGCCACGCCGCCCCGCCTGCGATCAGCTCTGCCGCGCGGTCCGCGCCGCGAGCGGTGAGCAGGATCAGGAACGGCGTCGCTTCGTACCAGTAACGCGGGCCGTGCATCACGCCTTCGCCCCACCAGAACGTCGGTGCCGCCATCACGAAGACGGCGCAGGTGCCCAGGAACCAGTCGTACCGGTTGCGCGTGAGCGATACGAACGGGATCGCCACGAACAGCCAGCCGATGTACTGTGGCCAGCCGTTCAGCACTAGCAGCAGCAACTTCAGCTGCGTCTCCTCGTTTTGCAGGCCGTTCGCCACGCTGTGCCGGCCGCCGAAGCCAATCGATTCGTCGGCTGCCGTGCCGCCATACCCGCTCGAGAACGCATGGCCGGTCGTGCCATAGTTGTAGAGCCAGTAGGCCAGGAGCATCACCAGTCCGCCCGCCACGAACGCCCCAAGTTGCTGCGCCCGTTCTAGGCGTCGCTCCTGGGGTATCAGGCCGCTGAGCAGGTACGCGCCGAACGGAGGCATCAGCGCGACGGCCGTGAGCGGTCGGGTGTTGAACAGCAGCCCGAAGAAGAGCCCCGCGAGCAGCCCGTACAGCACCGGCCGCCGATCGACGAAGGCGAGGAACACGAGCGAAACGAGCAAGTAGAACGCGGCCGTGCTATGCGACATAAAGTTCGTCGTCGTCATCAGGAAGAACGGCGATGTGGCCAGCAGCAGCGCCGCCAGCAGGGCGACGCGGACGCTATACAGTCGCCGCGCGACAGCGAAGATCAGCACCACGCTTGCCGCGCCGACGAGCGGTGGAATCAGCCACACTGCGCCAAGCTTGACGCCGATCGCAAGCAGCAACGGATGGCCGAACGGATAGATGCTTGCCCACTTGCCGTCGTTGACCGTGATGAAGTTCTGGGCGAAGAACTGGAACGTGCTGGGCACCTGCGGTGGTGGTGCCGAGAAATGCCCGGACGCCAACAGCTTCGCCTGGAAGATGTACGCGTCGCCGTCAGGCACATGCGGCATCCGCGTGACGTACGAAAACATGATGAACATCGCGATGCCGAACGCGCCGGCAGCCAGCGCGGCAATGCCCGCCAACGATAGATGGCGCGGCAGTCGCCCCCGCACACGCGCGGGCAGCTCGGGCGGGCGGACGAACGCCAGCCCGGCGACGACGATCGTTCCCGCCGCCAGCAGCAGCAGCATGATCGGGTAGGTGTGGAGCGCCATGCCGAGCAGCGCGCGCATCGACTCACGTTTCGACAGCTCTACCTTGCCGCCTTCGAGGGCCGTGTCTTGCGTGATGAAGCTCTGACTGGGGTGCCGGAAGTGGTAGGCGACGCCTGCCCCGCGCTCTTCCGCGCGCACAGCGACGATTGCGCCCACGATGTTCCGGTACCGCACGTCGACCGCGTAGTCCCGCCACGAGGCGTCGCTGAGTGCGATCACCCCCGCCCCGCCGAGGACGCCGTGGTCGATGCTGAACGTGCCGTCGAGCACCTGCCACGCAGGCCCGGGCCCGGACGAGAAGTCGTCTTCGAAGAGCAGCTCGCCCGTGGTCAGGTTCGTCACGCGCACGCTGTCGATGCCGCGGGGCGTGGGCAGGCTGGGGATGTTGTCGGTGTCCTCCAGCGTGAGGATCACCCCGCCGCCGTCCGGCGCATCGAACGTTCCGCGTAGCGCGCGCACGCCATCGACGTACGCGGTGAAGTCGTCGCCGCGCGCTTCTATGCGCACATCAATTGACTGACCGCCTCGGCTCCAGAAGTATGCCAGGATCAGCAGGAGATTGAGGACGAGGAGCGTAACGAGGAACGCCCCGACGCGTCGAGGGGGCAGGCGAACGTGGCTCACGCCAATTTGACGCCTTGCTTGCCGCTACCGCAGCGCACTGGGGGCGGCCGCAGTCTCTTCGTCATCGCGCTGCCAGATCGCTTCCAGCACTGCCCACTGGCCCGGGTCGGCGCGCAGGTGCCCTTCGAACAGGGCGAGTAGCCGTCGCGCGTTCACGAGCACGTCGTTCTCGAAGTCGCCTGTCCGCACCAGGTCGAGCGGCGGCCCGATCCGCGCCCGAAATCGATAGCCGTCGATGCGCCAGGCCCACGTCGGTAGTAGGTCCGCGCCGGTGCGCAGCGCCAGCTCGATTGCGCCCAGAGGGATACGCGCATCGGCGCCGCAGAACTGCATCGGCACGCCGGAGCCGCTCACATCGCGGTCGAGCAATATCGCGACGATGCCGCCATTCCGCAAGCGCCGGATCGCCTCCTTCACCGCGCCGAAGCTGACCGTCCGAAACTCATGGCCGTGCTCCGATCGCAGCCAGTGGGTGAAGTCAGAGAGCGCCTGCGGCTGGAGTGGCTCCGTGAGGGCGTAGACATAAATGCCCTCCGCCGCCAGGCCCTGCGCCGCCATCTCCGGGTTGCCGAAGTGCGCGCTCACGATGATCGCGCCTCGTCCGGCGTCTCGCGCCGCTTGGAGATACGCCACGCCCTCAAGATCGATCTTCTCACGCCGGAAGCGCTGGAGGTCCATGCGGGGGAGGTGGACCAGGTCGGCGTAGTAGCGCGTGGCGTTCCGGAAGACCTCCCGAGCCGCCCGGCGTACCTCCTGCTCCGATGCCTCCGGCCCCATCACCTGACGCATATTCGCGATGACGGCCTCGTGGGCGTTCCGGCGGAAGAGGTACGCGCCGTCGCCCACCACATGCGCGATGCCGTACAGCGCGCGCAGCGGCAGCCTGCCCAGCACAATGTACGCCAGGCGCAGCACGTAGTACTTCCACATTTTGTTTCTCATCGCGCCTCCGCGACGGCCGGCTGCTGCGTCCGATCGGCCGCGTTTGGCCACATCGGTCGGAAGATGTACCACTGCTCCGGGTGTCGTCGCACATGCTCCTCGAACACGAGCAAGATCTGGCGTGTGAGCGCCAGCACGTCGCGCTCCTCATCGCCCGTCCGCTCGTATCGCACCGAACGAATGTCGACGATAGGCCGGATCAGCGTATCTCGCTCGGGCCCGCGCAGCACCACCGCCGGCATCACGTGCGCTCCGGTGCGCAACGCGATGCGTGCCGGAGCGGATGATACCGCTGCTGGCGCGCCCAGGAACTCGACCATGATCGTCTCTTGCGGCGCCGGCACATCGACGAGCATCGCCACCATTTCGCCCCGCTTGAGCGCCCGAAAGAGGCTCAGCCCAACCTTTTCCCGCGGGATCACGTGTATGCCCAGCTTCTCCCGCGAGCCGTGGACCAGCCCATTCATTGGCTCGTAGCCGAACGAATCGGCGACGGCGTTGATCGGATAATCATACGCCGCCAGCACGGCCCCGCCCAGGTCCCAGATACCGAAGTGCATCGTCACGATAACGACGCCCTTGCCGGCATCCCGAACCTCGTCCAAGTCGGTCCATTGCGTAAAGACCAAGCGCTTGCGCACCTCGTCTCGGGTCATCACAGGGAAGTGGATGAAATCGATGACGAACTTGCCGAAGTTGCGGAACGCGCGCCGCGCCATGGCGTCCACCTCGCGCCGGTCGTTGCTGCCCAGCACCCAGGCGAGGTTCCTGTTCAGCGCCTTACGCTGACGATGGAAGAAGTGATAGCAGACCTCCGCCACCGCCGCAGCGACTCGATAGCCGAGCCACAGGGGTAGGGGCCTGGTGAGCAGGATCGTCAGCCGGAAGAGCCAGTAGACGACCACACGCTCACGCTCCTGCGATGAACTCCTCCACCATATCGCGCGCCTCGTCGTCAGTGTACTGCGTAGGCGGCGACTTCATAAAGTACGCGGAGGGCGCTGACAGCGCGCCGGAGATGCCACGGTCTAACGCCAGCTTGCAGCAGCGTATCGCGTCAATCACGACACCGGCCGAGTTCGGGCTGTCCCACACCTCGAGCTTCAGCTCCACGTTCAGCGGCACGTTCCCGAAGGTGGTGCCTTCCATCCGGATGTAGGCCCACTTGCGGTCGTCCAGCCACGGCACGTGGTCGCTCGGGCCGATGTGGATCGCGTCGCCCGGCATCTCGTAGTCGATCTGCGAGGCGACGGCGTTGGTCTTGGAGATCTTCTTAGAGATCAGTCGCTCTCGTTCGAGCATGTTCAGAAAGTCTGTATTGCCCCCGAAGTTCAACTGGTACGTGCGGTCAAGTCGCACGCCGCGGTCGCGGAAGAGGCGCGTCAAGACCCGATGGATAATCGTTGAGCCCACCTGCGATTTGATGTCGTCGCCGATGATGGGCAGCTTATGGTCGCGGAAGCGCTGCTCCCAGTACTCCTCGCGGGCGATGAAGACCGGGATGCAGTTGACAAAGGCGCAGCCTGCGGCCAGCACCTGCTCCACGTACCATCTCGTCGCGGCCTCCGAGCCGACCGGCAGGTAGTTGACCACCACGTCGGCCTTCGTCTCCTTCAGGATGCTGACGATGTCCGCGGTGGAGCCGGGCGCCTTCTGCACCACGTCTTCCAGATACTTGCCCACGCCGTCGTGGGTCATCCCCCGCGAGACGCGGACGCCGGTGCGGGGCACTTCGGTGAACTGGAAGGTGTTGTTCGGCGGGGCGAAGATCGCCTCTGAGATGTCCTTGCCGACCTTGTTCGCATCGATATCGAACGCGGCGACGAAATTGACGTCGCTGATGTGGTAGCCGCCCAGCGTCGGGTGCATCAGCCCCGGGATCGTGTTCTCGTCGCCTGCGTCTCGATAGAAATGCACGCCCTGGACCAGCGACGAGGCGCAGTTGCCCAGACCGACGATGGCGACGTTGATCGGGCGGCGCTTGCGCCCGTTCGACTGGGGACGTGGCGTCGGCGCCGCGCGCGTCTCGCCGTTCGAGACGCCGGTAAACAGCTCGTCCTCGGCCATGCCGAGCGTCTCGCAAACGGCGTCGACGAAGCGCCGGCTCGGCACGCGCGCGCCGGATTTAATCTTTGACAAGTACGCTTCGCTGAAGCGGTAGCCACGGTGCTGCAACTCGTTTAGCAGCCAGCGCTGCTTGTGGCCCTGCGCAGCGAGAACGTCGAACAGCTGCTGAGTACTCATACCCACCTCCGGCGTCAAGATTCCTGAACGGATGTCCGGCGTGTTAAGTTGACGCCTGGTGGGAGTGTAGTACCAACAAGTGAGATCCGTCAAGAGCCGAGGGTTGGACAGCGACAAGGAGGCGCTGGTAAGCTTGTCAAGATTAGAAAAGTAGAGAAGGGGTGGCGCATTCGCCACCCCTTCGGTCGTTTCGAGTGAAGTGAGGGTCTAGCTGCTCTTGCCGATCTTGTACATCTTCGTGCTGCACACAGGGCAGGTGCCGCTGGTGGCAGGCTTGCCGTTCTTCATCGTCACCTGCTGCGGGCTGCTCATCTCGCGCTTCGTCCGGCACTTCAGACAGTATGCTTCCATCTCGAATTACCTCCCTTTCCTTTCTTGCTGAGGCATTAGGGTCCCACCCTGCCGTTCCGACGAATCTACAGCCAGCCCGTGTTTCGACCGGTTCGCCAGATAGGGCTGCATCCGCCGTAGACTCATTAGTAGCATCTTAGCCGAATCTAGGCGGGTGTCAAGGGGAAGCTGAGCCGAATCTACGCACGATTTTCTACTGCGGCACAAAGACCCTCTCCGGCTGCCAGCGGCCGGCGCCCCGAGAGCTAAGGATGGCCAGGAAGTCGCCATCGAGCGAATACGCGCGACAGGGCGTCTCTGGAGGCGTATTGAGCACCTCGTCGCGAACCGGCGCCAGCGCCACGAGGCGTCCCTGCCGCACATCTCGGCTATGCGCCTCGTCCAGCAGCGCCGCCTCCCACGTTTCGAGGACGCGGTCGACTGGCTGCAGCAGGTATTCCCAGGCTCCAGATTCGACCGCCGCCTCCAGAGTTTCGAGGTCGATCGCATCCTTCAGCGTGAACGGCCCGCTTTGCAGTCGAGTGAGCCCCGTCATATGCGCGCCGCAGCCCAACGCCTGCCCCAGATCGTGGACTAGCGTGCGCACGTAGGCGCCGCGCCCACACTCCATCTCGAGCTCCATCTCCGGCGGCTCGAAGCGGCGCATTTCCAGCCGGTAGACGCTCACTGTCCGCTCCTCACGCGGCACTTCCTTTCCCGCGCGGGCGTAGCTGTAGAGGGGCTGGCCCTTGTACTTGAGCGCGCTGTACATCGGCGGCAGCTGCTGGATCTCGCCTACGAAGCCGGGCAGCGCCGCGACGACCCGTTCGCGAGTCAAGTCGTCAAGTTCTGCCGTCGCCACGACCTTGCCTTCGCTGTCGTGGGTGTCCGTCGCCTCACCGAAGCGCGCCGACGCGTGGTACGTCTTCGGCTGGCCAACGAGGTATTCGACGATGCGCGTCGCTCGTCCGAGGCAGATCGGCAGCACACCGCCTGCGATCGGATCGAGGGTGCCCGCGTGGCCCACGCGCTTGACGCCCGTCAGGCGCTTGACACGCCGGACGACGGCGAACGACGCGACGCCCACGGGCTTGTTGATATTGAGAATGCCATCCGCCATTGGCTGGGTTAGGGTTCGCTCTCCCGCGCCTCATCGAGGAGGTGTAGGATGCGCGCGCCATGCTCGATTGATTCGTCGGCGACGAACGCCAGGGCCGGTGTGCGCCTTATCGTGAGCCGCTTGCCCAGCTCGCGCTGCATGAAGTGTGAGGCAGCGCCCAGCGCACGCAAGGTGCCAGTGCGCTCCTCCTCGCTCCCCAGCACGCTCACGTAGACCTTCGCCTGGCTCAGGTCGGGCGAGACGTCCACCTCCGTGATCGTGACGAGGCCGCCGATGCGCGGGTCCTTGAGGTCCCGCTGCACCAGATCGCTGATCTCCTCGCGGAGCTGGTCGTTCAGACGTTCGGTTCTGCGGGTCATGGCATCACCTCCGTGAGGGTTGCGGAGGCGCTCGATATGGTATCGAGCCGCCGGGTACTGCGCCTAGCGCCGGCTTGTGGCGCCTACCTTGCTCGCGATCTCGCGACGATAGAACTCCAGCACATCACCTTCCTGGAACTCGTCGAAGCCTTCCACGGTCACACCACATTCGGTGCCCGCCTGAACCTCGCGCACGTCGTCCTGGAAGCGGCGCAGGCCAGAGACCGTCGTGTCCGCCAGCACCTCGCCGGCGCGCTGCACCCGCACCTGGTCGTTGCTGTGCACCGTGCCGTCCTGCACCGCGCAGCCGGCGATGTTGCCCCGCCGTCGTATGACGAAGACCTCGCGCACTTCGGCGTGGCCCTGGATAACGTCCTCGTAGACGGGCTCCAGCATGCCCTCTAGGGCTGCTGCCACGTCCTCTGTCACGTTGTAAATCACACTGTACAGCCGCAGGTCGATGCCTTCCTGCTCGATGAGGCGGAGGGCGCCCGGCTCGGGCTTGGTGTTGAAGCCAATGATGATCCCGTGCGAGGCGATGGCCAGCAGCACGTCAGATTCCGAGACCGTGCCGGAAGCGGCCCGGATCATCTTGACGCGAACTTGCTCGTTGGTCAGCTTCTCTAGCGAGTCGCGGAGCGGCTCGATACTGCCCTGCACGTCTGTCTTCAGGACGATGTTCAGCGACTTCATCTTGCCAGCGCTGATCTCGCCGAAGAGCGTGTCGAGCGTGACGCGCGGCTGCGAGTGCAGCGCCGCAGCCTCCTTCTCTCGCAGGCGCTGGACGACGATCTGGCGCGCGGCCTTTTCATCGCGCACGACGCGGATCCTGTCACCCGCGCGGGCGACGTCCTGAAGCCCCAGGATCGCGATCGGCTCGCCCGGCCCGACCGACTTGACACGCCGGCCGTGCTCGTTAAACATCGCCTTGACGCGTCCCCACGTCTCTTCCAGAACGACAACATCGCCCACGCGCAGCGTGCCGGTCTGCACCAGCACTGTCGCGATCGGGCCTCGGTTGCGGTCCATCTCCGCCTCGACGATCGCGCCGATGGCAGCCCGGTCCGGGTTTGCCTTCAGCTCTAGGATCTGCGAAGCGATCAGGATCGTCTCCAGGAGGTCCTGGATGCCGTCCTTCGTCTTGGCGGAGACGAGCACGCACGGCACATCGCCGCCGTACTCCTCGATGGCGACCTCTCGCTCGGAGAGCTGCTGCTTGACACGGTCGGGCTTGGCGTCCTCCAGGTCAGTCTTCGTAATCGCGACGACGATCGGCACGCCAGCGGCGCGCGCATGGTCGATCGCCTCGAGTGTTTGCGGCATCACGCCATCGTCCGCCGCGACGACGAGCACGGCGACGTCTGTCACCTGGGCGCCGCGCGCCCGCATCGCGGTGAACGCCTCGTGGCCCGGTGTGTCAAGGAACGTGATGCGCTGGTCGTTCACTTCGATCTGGTACGCGCCGATGTGCTGGGTGATGCCGCCGGCTTCGCCGGCTGTCACTTCGGTCTGCCGGATGGCGTCCAGCAGGCTCGTCTTTCCGTGATCGACGTGGCCAAGCACGGTCACGACAGGCTGGCGCGGCTTGAGCGCCGCCTGGTCCTCTTCCTCGATGACCATGTGCGTGCTCTCGGCTGCCGCCGGCGCAGCTTCGTCTTCGACCGCGGCGTGCTCTTCCTGCGGCTCGAAGCCCAGGTCGTGCGCGATGATGGCCGCGGTCTCGAAGTCGATGCTCTGGTTGACCGTGGCCATCACGTCGTTCTTCATCAGCTCTTTGATGACCTCGACCGGCGAGATACCCATCCGGTCGCCCAGCTCCTTTACCGTGAGCACCCGGGGGATCGGTACCGGGCCGCCCGGCTCCGGAGCCTGGGAAGCGCCGTTGCCCTCGACGACTGGCGCCGCGGCCGGCGGCCGTCTCTTCTTTCTTCGCTGCGGTCGACCTCGTGGTGGCATCTCGTCCTCAGTTTCCCATGATCGCTACGCTGGGTTCAAACTGCGCCCCGTAGCGTTCCAGCTCCGCCCGGTCCTGCGCCGAAATCGTCGTGCGCAGCGCGCGAGCGAGCCTGTCCTTCTTCAACGCCTCATCCCAACACGAACGTTGGGCGCAGATGTAAGCGCCGCGCCCGTTGCGCTTGCCCGTCGGGTCCGCCTCCACGGTGCCTTCTGGCGTCCGGACGAGGCGCACGAACTCGCGCTTACCGCTTGTCGTGCGACAGGCGACGCAGGTTCGCTGCGGGATGTGATTGGTAGTGGGCATAGCGCGTTAATGGATCGGAATATCGTACTCTTCGTCCTCTTCCTCAAGGACGATGTGCTTGGGCCGCTTCGCCGCCTTCTTGGCAGGCTTGGCTGCTTCTTCCTCTTCCTTTTTGCTTTTGAACTGCTTGCTCTTCGCGTCCTCTCGGCCGGCAAAGATCTCTTCGGCGAAGCGGATCGCCGGCTTGGCGGGCTCCGCCTCCGCGCTTGGGGCAACCTCCGCGGCCACGGGCGCCTCGTCAACCGAGCCCTCTGTGGCGGGCGTGTCCTTGAAGGCCAGGACCGCTTCTTCTTCCGGGGTGAGCGGCTTCGCCGGTTCGGCCGACGTCAACTCCTCCGCCTCGGCAATCGCCGCGGCGGCTTCCTCGACTGGTTCAGGCGGAGGCTCCGGCTTCGCCAGGAACGCTTCGCGCTCTTCCGGCGAGAGTGGCGCCAGCGCCTCCTCGAATGCGGTCTCGCTCTTAATGTCGATACGCCAGCCAGTGAGCTTCGCCGCCAGGCGCGCGTTCTGACCTTCCTTGCCTATCGCCAGCGAGAGCTGGCGGTCCGGCACGACGACTTCCGCGGTGTTCGTCTCGGCATCAAGCCGTACGTTGACCACCTGGGCCGGGCTGAGCGCGTGTGCGACGAAGCGCGATGGCTCAGGGTCCCAGAGGACGACGTCGATACGCTCGCCGTTCAGCTCGTTGACCACGTTCTGGATGCGCAGGCCACGCAATCCGACGCAAGCGCCCACCGGATCGACGCCGTCCTGCGTCGACCAAACGGCGACCTTGCTTCGATAGCCGCCCTCACGGGCGATGCCCTTCAGCTCAACGATGCCCTTGAAAATCTCAGGCACTTCCAGCTCGAAGAGGCGTCGGATCAGGTTCTTGTGGGTGCGAGAGACGACGACTTGCGGCCCTTTGGCCGCCTTGTACACCTCCAGCACGTAGAGCTTGAGGCGCTGGCCGGAGCGGTAGTGCTCGTTCCGCACCTGCTCGGCCGATGGCAGCAACGCCTCTGCCTTCGCCAGGTCGACGATGACGTTGCGCCCCTCCATCCGGAGCACTTCGCCCGAGATGATGTCGCCCTCGCGACCGGCATACTCGTCGTACACCACCTCGCGCTCGGCTTCGCGCAGGCGTTGGAGCACCACTTGCTTCGCCGTCTGCGCCGCAATGCGGCCGGTGTGCTGGTCGGGCACCACCTCTTCGTCGATGGCGTCCTCCAGCTGCACCCCTGGGCTCAGCCGGCGCGCCTCCTCCAGCTGCACCTCGGTCGCCGGGTCGGCGACCTCCTCGACCACGGTGCGGCGCGCGAAAACGCGCGTCTCGCCCGTGTCCGGGTGGATCTTGACAACCACATTGCTGGCGGCCAGGTGGTCCTTCTTGTACGCCGAGGCGAGCGCGGCTTCCACCGCCTCGAACACGGCCTCCTTTGGCAAGTTTTTCTCTGCGGCCAGTTGATTGATTGCAACCAGGAAGTCGTTTTTCACAATATTCACCTCCGCGAGGCGCTAACCCCTATATGAACAAAAAAGTGGGCGAGGCCCACTTCTTCAGAAGTGCTAGCTGTGCTCCACTATAGCACGCGGCTCGTTCGTGCTACAAGGTCAGGCTTGCATTGGCCACGAGTCGGCGACGGCCAGCCATCCGTCACTTGCGCCTTCCGTAAGGAGATGCTAACATAGTGACGTGGAACAGGCGCTTCGAGCCATCGCCGAGCCGCGCCGCCGGGAAATCCTCCGCCTCATCCAGGACGAGGAGCTCCCCGCAGGTCAGATCGCCTCGCACTTCGACGTCTCTCGCCCGGCGATCTCGCAGCATCTGCGAGTACTGAAATCGGCGGGGCTGGTCAGCGAACGCCGCGACGGCACACGGCGGCTCTACCGTGCCCGAATCGAAGGCCTGAAGGAGCTGCGCGACTACCTGGCGCAGTTCTGGGAAGGCCGCTTGCGCCTGCTCGCCGACGCGGCGGAGGCGGACGAACGGAGGTCGAAACGATGACGACGCAAAGCGCACATGACGTAATCGAGCTGGAGGTGCGAGTCGCCGCGAAGCCGGAAACAGTGTTCCCACTCATCAGCGAGGGCGCCGGCATGGCCCGCTGGTTCGGCTCGACAGCCGAGATCGAGCCAAGGACCGGCGCTCGCCTCCGCGTCGACATCAACGGCCGCGACATCGCCGGCGGCGAAGTCGTCGAGGTTGTGCAGAACCAGCGCATCGTCTTCACCTTCGGCTGGGAGGGCGACGCACATCCGGTGCCAGTCGGCTCCACTCGCGTCGAGATCTCACTCACCCCCGACGGCGACGGCACGCTCGTGCGCCTGCGCCACAGCGGCCTCACTGCGGAGCAGGCGGCCCAGCACAAGGAAGGCTGGGACCACTACCTGCCGCGCCTCCTCGACGCCGCCGAAGGCCGCGACCCCGGCAAAGACCCCTGGGCGCAGTAAGGGCTAAACGATAACGACCGCCGAGTGAGTCGGCGGCATGGTGGGCAAGACACGCCGTGAATCCTTTTAATTCAGGGCTTGTGTAGGGCGGAACGCTGGACGGGGGTGGGGAGCAACGCCGCCCCTAATGCCCAACGCCGCTGACGCCCTCCGGCACCTCGGTGTACTTGCGCAGCACCGCCATCACCTCGCGGTCGATGGCGTCCAGCCCCGCCTGCGAGCGCGCCTCGAAGCGCAGGGTGAGGTTCGGCCCCGTGTTCGACGCGCGGATCAGCGCCCAGCCGTCGTCGAACGTCGCGCGGATGCCGTCGATCTCCAGCGCATCGTGGCTCTTGCGTAGCTCGTTCGCGACCGCGACCACCACGTCCCACTTCTTGTCGTCGGCGCACGGCACGCGCATCTCCGGGCTGGTGAACCAGCGCGGCACGCCCTCCAGATGCGCCGAGAACGGCTTGTCGCTCTGCGAAAGGAACGTGAGCAGCTTGATCGCGGCGAAGAGCGCGTCGTCCGCGTAGAAGTTCTCCTGGAAGAAGATGTGACCGCTCGCCTCGCCCGCCAGCGGCGCCTGCTCCTCTCGCATCTTCAGCTTGATCAGCGAATGGCCCGTCTTCCCGACGATCGGTTCGCCGCCGTGCGCGCGAATGTCGTCCATCACCGGCTGCGACGTTTTCACGTCCATGATGATCTTGGCGCCCGGCTTCTCCGCCAGCAGCCCGCGCGCGAGCAGCATCAGAATGTAGTCGGCATCGTGGCGCTCGCCCCGCTCGTCGATAACGCCCAGCCGGTCGCCGTCGCCGTCGAACGCCAGGCCGATGTCCGCGCCGCTCTCGCGTACGGTCTGCTGGAGACAGACGACGTTCTCCGGCATCTGCGGGTCGGGCAGGTGGTTGGGGAATGTGGGGTCGAGGTCCGTGTGCACCTCGACCAGCTCGCAGCCGATCTCGCGCAGCAGCGGCGGCGCGTATAGCCCCGCGACGCCGTTGCCCGTGCACACCGCGACGCGGAAGCTGCGCTTGAGCTGCGCCGCCTTCTTCAGCCGCGCGAAGTACTCCTGCTTCACCTCCCGCTCGACGACCTTCCCCTCGCCGCTGCGGAAGTTGCGCGAGTCGATGATCGCCTTGAGCTTCATCAGCTCGTCGCCTGCGACGGGCCGCGCGCCCTCACCCGCGAACTTGAAGCCGTTCTCATCGACCGGGTTGTGGCTGCCCGTCACGTTCACGCCGCCCGTCAAACCCCACTGGCCCGTCGCGAAGTAGAGCGCCGGCGACGTGCTCAGCCCGATGTCGTACACCGTCGCCCCGGTCGAGACCAGGCCGCGCATCAGCGCCGCCTTCAGCTCAACGCCCGATTCGCGAGCGTCCCGGCCGACGGCGATCTCGGTCACGCCCTCGCCGGCGATGTACGTCCCGAAGGCGCGCCCGAGCGCCTCGCCCACCTCGGGCGTGATGCTGGTGTCGACTTTGCCGCGCACGTCGTACGCGCGACAGATCGTTGGGTCGATGGCCAAGGTTCGCTCCTTTGAAGACACTGCCGCGGACTTCAGTCCGCAGTGTAAGAGACGTCGCTAACGCCGTCGATTATACTACCACCGACTGCTATGACCGAACGTGAGCGCATCGGCTTCATCGGCCTGGGCATCATGGGGCGACCGATGGCGCGCAACCTCATACGCGCCGGTTACGAGCTCACCGTCTCCAATCGGAGTCGCCCCGGCATCGACGCGCTTGTCGCTGATGGCGCGAAGGAGGCTGGCTCGCCGCGCGCCGTCGCCGAGCGGTCGGACGTCGTCGTAACTATCGTTGGCGACGCGCCGGACGTCGAGCAGGTCGCCCTGGGCGATGATGGCATTATCGTCGGCGGCCGCGACAGCCTCGTCCACATCGATATGACCACCCAGTCGCCCGCGGTCACGCGCGCCATCGCTGCCCGCTACGCCGAGGTGGGCGTCGACATGCTCGATGCGCCGGTGAGCGGTGGTGAGCAGGGCGCCATCGACGGTACGCTCAGCATCATGGTCGGCGGCAAACGGGAGGTCTTCGAGCGCTGCCGACCGCTCTTCGAAGCGATGGGCAAGACCATCGTCCACTGCGGCCCGAACGGCGCCGGCCAGGTTGTCAAGCTCTGCAACCAGGTCATCGTTGGGCTGAACAACCTCGCCATGAGCGAGGCGCTCATCCTCGCCGCGAAGGCTGGCGTCGCCCCGGCGACGATGATCGAGGCGGTGAAGGCGGGCGCGGCGTCGTCGTGGGCGCTCCACAACCTTGCGCCGAAAGTGCTGGCCGGCGACTTCCGGCCCGGGTTCAAGATCTGGCACCAGCAGAAGGACCTCCGCCTCGCGCTTGAGCTCGCCCACGACGGTCACACGCCGCTGCCGGGCACCGCGCTTGTCCACCAGCTCTTCGCTGCGCTCGAAGCGGAGGGAATGGGCGAGCAGGGCACCCAGGCGCTCGTAAAGGCGCTGGAGAAGCTCGCGAACACTTCGGTGGTAGATGATGGCTCGTAGGCGAGGGTCTTCAGACCCTCGCGAGTCTAAGGGCCCTGACCTGTAAGATCGATTGTCGATCTCAACCGTTCTCGACGCTCCCGACATGGACGCGGCGGTGGAGATTTCCAAGTCCTGGCCCGGCCTGCCGGTCGCGCTCGAGCTGCGGCCAGTCATGAGCGGCTGAGATCCTGCCCGTCCTCGTCGCCCGTATGCGCCGTGGCTAACCTCTCGTAGGCGCGATTCGCGAGTCGCCCTACCGTGCACTCGCGACCCGAGCGCTCGTTCATCATCCTGAGCCCGTCGAAGGACGTGCTATCCTGCCCCTGTGAGCGACCACGTCTCCGCCATGGAGGGCGATCGCCCCGCGCCCGCACCACACGCCGCGTCGGCGCTCTCGAGCGACGCGGCGCCGCCTGCGGGCGCCTCCCGTCTTCGCCGCGACGCGCCATTCTTTGTCATCGCGGCTACCGTTATCGTCCTCGACCAGATCACCAAGCACATCATCCGCGCCGCGCTGCAGCCTCACGAAGCCTGGCCTGATGCCGCCTGGAGGTTCAACATCGTCAACGTGAGCAACAGCGGCGCGGCGTTTGGGATGTTGCAGGGCCAAACGCTCTTTCTCATCGTCACCTCGCTGGTTGGCGTCGCGGCGATCTTGCTTTACTACTTTTACCCGCCGCTCGATCACGGGCTATTGCGCATCGCCCTCGGCTTGCAGCTCGGCGGCGCCGCGGGCAACCTGATCGACCGCATTCGTTTCGGCGAAGTGACCGACTTCGTTAACCTCGACTTCTGGCCCGCGTTCAACGTCGCCGATGCCTCGATCACCGTCGGCGTTGTCACCGTCCTCTGGTTCTTCCTCTCGGTCGAAGGCGACCGCCTGCGCAACCCACCTTCGGCAGGTGACTGACGTCCACGATCTCGTCGCCGACCGTTCGGGCGAGCGGCTCGATGTCTTCGTCGCTCGCGGCGTGGCGGAGATCACTCGCTCGCGCGCCCGCAAGCTCATCGACGAGGGATTAGTCGTAGTCGACGGCCGCCTGCCGGCGAAGGCCGGCGTAGCGCTCGAGGCGGGCCAGCACATCCGCGTTACGATACCGCCGCCCGAGCCGCTCGACCTGGAGCCAGAGGCGATCCCGCTCCGTGTTGTTTACGAGGATGACGACCTGCTCGTCGTCGATAAAGCCGCCGGGCTCGCGGTGCACCCCTCGCCGGGGCACCGCAGCCACACGCTGGTCAACGCCGTGCTGGCGCATTGCCCCAGCCTTTCGGGCATCGGCGGTAAGCAGCGGCCGGGCATCGTCCACCGCCTCGATAAGGACACCTCGGGCCTGATCATCGTCGCCAAGAACGATGTGGCGCACCTCTCGCTCGCGCGGCAGCTCAAGGAGCGCAAGGTGAAGAAGACCTACATCGCGCTTGTCGATGGACGCGTCGAGCCGCCCGAGGGCATCATCGACGCGCCCATCGCCCGTCACCCGGGCGATCGCAAGCGCATGGCCGTGGTTGAGCGTGGCCGCGACGCGCGCACACGCTATCGCGTGCTGCGCGACCTGCCCGCCCGACAGGCGGGGATCGCTGGCCGCGCGCTGCTGGAGGTGCGACCGGAGAGCGGTCGCACGCACCAGATCCGCGTCCACCTCGCGTCGATCGGCCATCCTGTTGTTGGCGACCCGCTGTACAACAAACGCGGCAGCGCGCCCCCCGGCCTGCGACGTCAGTTCCTGCACGCGCAGCGCCTCGCCTTCGCCCACCCCCGCACCGGCGAGCGCATCGAGCTGGAAGCGCCGCTACCAGATGACCTACAGGCGGTGATGGACACAATGTAGGGGCGCCCTTTAGGTCGCCCGCGTCGCGTCGCTGCTACAATACTCCCACCATGACCGTTCGTGTGCGCTACGCGCCCAGCCCCACCGGCATCCCGCACGTCGGCAACATCCGCACCGCGCTCTACGATTGGCTCTTCGCCCGCCACGAAGACGGAACGTTCATCCTGCGCATCGAGGACACCGACCAAGCTCGATATGACGAGCGCGCGCTCGACAAGATATACGAAAGCCTGCGCTGGCTCGGCCTCGACTGGGACGAAGGGCCGGACATCGGCGGCCCGCACGCGCCGTACGTCCAGTCGCAACGACGCGATCACTACCAGCGCACCGCGCGCGAGCTGATCGACGCGGGCCACGCCTACGAGTGCTTCTGCTCGTCCGAACGGCTCGACGCCGTGCGCGCCGAGCAGCAGAAGCGCAAGCAGCCGCCCCGCTACGACCGCCTCTGCCGCGGCCTCTCGGACGCAGAGCGCGAGGCGAAGCGCGCCACTGGCGAGAAGCCCGTCGTGCGCTTCCGTACGCCCGACGAGGGCACGACCGGCTACCGGGACGCCGTGCGCGGTGACATCGAGTTCGAGAACGCCACGATCGACGACTTCGTCATGCTCAAGTCGGACGGCTTCCCCACGGCCCACCTGGCGCATGTCACCGATGACCGCATGATGGAGATCACCCACGTCTTGCGCGGCGACGAGTGGGTCTCCAGCACACCGCGCCAGCTGTTGATGTACGCCGCGCTCGGCTGGGCGCCGCCCAGGTTCGCCCACCTGTCGGTCATCCTCGGCGCTGATAAGGCAAAGCTCAGCAAGCGCCACGGCGCCGTCTCCGTGCTCGACTATCGAGACCAGGGCTACCTGCCCGAGGCGATGTTCAACTTCCTCGGCCTGCTCGGCTGGTCGCTCGACGACCACACCGTGATCATCTCGCGCGAGCAGTTCGTCGAGCACTTCAGCCTCGAACGCTTGGTGAAGAACCCCGCCGTCTTCGACCTCGATAAGCTCACCTGGATGAACGGCGTCTACCTGCGCGACCTGCCGGAAGACCGCCTCGTCGAGCTGTTCGCCGAACGCCTGGAGCGCGACCTCGCGCCTGCGCCGGTCGACCGTGAGCTGGTGCGCAACCTCACGCCGCTCATCCGCGAGCGCATCAAGCGCCTCGATGAGGTGCGCGACATGGTGGAGGGCTTCTTTACGGACGATCTCCCCTACACCACCGCCGACCTGCTCTCGAAGCGCTTCCGCAACAACGCCGCAGGCGCGCAGGAAGCGCTCGAGCAGGCGAAAGCGCGCTGCGAAGCGCTGCCGTCGTGGACGCACGATGCGCTCGAAGCCGGGCTGCGCGCGCTGGCGGAGGAGCTCGAGCTGAAGGCGGGTGACCTCTTCATGCTGCTGCGCGTCGCCGTCACCGGCCGTGCGATATCGCCGCCGCTCTTCGAGAGCATGGAGCTCCTCGGCAGCGACCGCTGCCTGCGCCGGCTTACGGACGCAGCGGCGAAGCTCGCGAGCCCCTAGCGACGCTCGCCCGACCTTTGGTATCCTTAATCTCGGCCACCGTTGGGGATTCGTCTAACGGTAGGACAGCGGATTCTGGTTCCGTATGTGGGGGTTCGAATCCTCCATCCCCAGCCACGGAGAACTCGGGCGTCCGGCCGTTGATCCTGAGCATGTCGAAGGGCCGGGGGCCGTTATGGACGGGGCGCATTCGTCTAGTGGCCCAGGACACCGCCCTCTCAAGGCGGAGATCGCGGGTTCGAATCCCGCATGCGCTACCAATCGCCACAAGACAGGCCTCCGCCTCAGGCGGGGGCCTGTCGCTTTCACGAAACGTAGCGAATGGTCCCGCCGCCGCCTGGCGCTTGCCCATCTTCTCCGGCGATACGTCCTCGACGTGCGTGTGGCTCAACCTGGTCGAACGCTGGTTCCGAGACCTTACCGACAAGGCCATCCGGCGAGGGGTGTTCCCGAGCGTCCCCGCGCTCATCGCGGCGATCGACGAATACCTCGCCGTCCACAACGCTGACCCGAAAACCGTTCATGTGGACAGCCACGGCCCAAGTCGATCATCGCCAAAGTGCAACGAGGCCGAGTCGCACTCAACAAAGCGCTGAATCAATAACTGGACGCTACACGAGTCGGCGCTACACGGCATCGACTGTGGGCCACGGCGGACCCTGGCGAACGGCGCTGAGCCATTCCGCCCTTCCTGTATTGCCCGGGTGTTGGTCGTCTCGACGCCAGTGACACGCTGTGACTATCGCAAGCATGAGGCCCCGGCACTCGGCGACCAGTTCTTGATCAGCGTCCGGATACTGCTCGCTGACCTCCTCGGGCACCCAGGCGAGGTCGTATTCGACAGGCCCGCGGCAAGAATTCTCGAAGTCTATGAAGAGCGGCCCGTTCCTCGTCCCGAGCACGTTCCATGGGTGCGGCTCGCCGTGCAGCAGCTGCTCGGCGGCGCCCCGAGCGCCGATCGACCGCCTCAAGCTTCGCAGCGTGTTGGCGAGAAGCTCCCGGTCATCGTCGGCGAGCTCCGGAGTGTCGCTCGCCAGCCATTGTTGAGTGTCCGCGACTCGATCCGTGAAGTGCGGCGTCGTGACATCGATCTGCCGCATGCCGGCATGCAGCCCCTCGAGCGCGTGTGCGTAATCGGCTGGCGCGACCTCTCGAGCTGGCACATGTTCGTAGTAGGTCCACAAGTCGATGACGAAGCCGTCACGCACGTAGACGCGTGGCTCGACTCGAGGCTCAAGCGCAGCTACCGGGCTGTCGATCTCCGCGAGCCGTTGAGCAAGCTCAACGGCTGTCTCTGGGCTCAGGTAACCGGCCCATGTGTGATACGCCATGGCCGCGACCCGGGCAACGACGTCACAAGGCATGAGGCGTAGGACGAGCCGGTTCGAGTCGTTAAGGACGATCGCGTCGTCGACTGTCAGGTCAAAGGCTGAGGCGGTCGACATGGCCGCAGCCACCGCTCGCGGAACCTCTGATGCCTGCATGTTGCCCTTATCCTCGTCGCTTTGCGCCAGGAGATCTCGAAGGCGCGCAACCTGCGCACGATACCGAACTGTTCAATCGAGAACCGCGGCGGCGCAACACCTCCCACGGGGCGCTGCTCGCATAGAAGCGTCCGAGCGAGCGCGGATGATCAATTGTTCGCAGGATGTTGATGCCATCATGTCGCGAGCAGTGCGCGAGCATGGCCGTCTCAGTTTCCCCGCTGCCATCGACGCTTGGAACGGCAGCGTCCCTGAATGGGCTCGCATTGAACACTCCCACAACCCTGCAGCTGGTGCCGCTGAGACTTCGACATGACCAGAGGTGGAACCGCGTGACTCGCCATGCCCAACCATAACCTATACGCGCGCTCAAATAGTGGACACTACACTAGCCTAGTTCTGCGCCATCGCCGCCTGGCGCTTGCCCATCTCCTCCGGTGACACGTCCTCGATGTGCGTGTGGATGAACCAGCGGTTGCCGAACGCGTCGTTCACACCGGCTGCGCGGTCACCGTAGAACATGTCCTCCGGCTCGCGCTCCGACGTCGCGCCCGCCGCGAGCGCCTGCTTGTAGACGGCGTCGCAGTCCTCCATGTAGAGCAGGATCGTCGTCGGCATCGGCTTGATGTCGTCCGTCGAGTCGGCGAGCATGATCACGGAGTCGCCGATCTGCACCTCCGCGTGCCCGATCGGGCCCTCCGGCCCGCCCATGCGCATCTTCTCCTGCGCGCCGAACGCGGCCGTCATGAAATCGATGAACTTGGCCGCGCCCTTAACGATGACGTAGGGCTGGACGGTGTGGTACTCGTCTGGAATCGCTTTCACCATGGTGCTTCCTCCTTGTAGAATCCCTCCCCGACACGAACGTCCTACTGTAACACTCCCGTCGGCGCGCCACTAGCGATGTCGCTCCCACCTCCGTTACACTCCGCCTCGAACCCATGGCCAAGCGATCCACCGCAACACCGACGACCGACCTCGGGGCGCTCCTGCGCCCGCGTTCGATCGCCGTCGTCGGCGCGTCCAAGAACCCCGACAGCCCCGGCCACGATTACCTGCGCTCGCTGATCGACTTCGGCTTCAAGGGCGACGTCTATCCGGTCCACCCGCGCGACCCGGAGGTGCTCGGCCTCACCGCCTACCCGGACCTGCGCTCGATTCCTGGCGAGGTCGACTTCGTTATCTCGTGCATCCCCGCCGAAGGTGTGCTCGACCTGCTCGATGCCGCGGCGGAGAAGGGCGTGCCCATCGTCCAGCTCTTCACCGGTCGCTTCAGCGAGACCGGGCGCGCGGACGCCGCCGAGCTCGAGCGCGCCGTGCTCGAACGCGCGCGCTCCACCGGCGTGCGCCTCATCGGCCCGAACTGCATGGGGCTGCACGATCCCGAATGGGGCATCTCGTTCCGGCCGGACCTGCCACGACGCGTCGGGCCGGTCGCGTTCTGCTCGCAGAGCGGTAACAACACCACCGAGGTGCTGCTGCACAGCGCCGTGCGCGGCGTCGGCATCAGCACCGCCGCCAGCTACGGCAACGCGCTCGACCTGAGCGAATCGGATCTCCTCGACTTTCTCGCGCAGGACGAACGTACAACAGTCATCGGCGCGTACATCGAGGGCGTGCGCGACGGGCGCCGCTTCCTCGACGCGCTGCGCGCCGCGAACGCCGCGAAGCCCGTCGTGGTGCTCAAGGGCGGTCGCACCGGCGCCGGCGCGCGTTCGGCGACGTCGCACACCGCGGCGCTCGCTGGCTCGTCAGAAGTCTGGCAGGGGGCGCTGCGTCAGGCGGGCGCGGTGCAGGTGAAAACGCAGGAGGAGCTGATGGACCTGCTCGTCGCGTTTTCGCTGCTGCGCAAGGCGGAAGGCGGCGTCGGCCGCCGCGTGGGCGCCGTCGGTGGTGGCGGCGGGCGTGCCGTCCAGTGCGCCGACGCATGTACGGAGGAGGGCCTCGACGTGCCGCCGCTCACGGACGAGATCCGCGCCACACTGCGCGAACGCTCGCCGTTGTGGGATTGGATCGGCAACCCGGTCGACCAGTCGATCCTCGCCGGCACTGGCGCGGGCACCTCTGGTGCGGCGATCCTCGAGCTGATGGTGGAGAGCCCGGCCTACGATCTGCTCATCGCCAACATCGGCGAGGACTGGGTGCTCGGCCGCCCCGACTTCGCGCGACGCCTCGACCACATCGTTCAGCGTTTCGTCGATATCGGCGAGCGCTGCCCGAAGCCGCTCGCCTTCGTCCTCGGCCCGGCCGACTCGCCGGACGAGGAGCGCTGGCGCGCCGTCGAAAGCGCCCGGCAGCGCATGGTGGACGCCGGCCTCGCCGTCTTCCCCACGGTGGAGCGCGCAGCGTGGTCGCTCGCGCGCTACGTGGGCTGGTGGGAACAAGCGTCGGCTCGCTGATCAGGAGTTCTGGTGAACGAACGCGCACGTGAGGAGATCGGCTACCGCGATTTTCGCGGGATGCGCGTGGCCTCCGTCTTTCATCGCTGCGAGCCGGACACGCGCGCCGTCGTCGTGATGGCGCACGGCTTCAAATCTAACAAGATCGGGCCTTCCCGCTACTTTGTAGATCTCTCGCGCGCTCTTGCCGAGCGAGGCGTTTCGTCGCTTCGCTTCGATCAGCCTGGCTGCGGCGACTCCGAGGGAGCGTTCGAGGAGTCGTCGTTCTTTACATGGATTGATACCATCGAAAGCTTCGCGCGCCAGTTCCACACAGAGGGTCGCGCGGTCGCGCTGCTCGGGCAGAGCATGGGCGGCAACGCATCGCTCGCGGCGGCGGCGCGCCTGGACAACGCAATCGCGGGCGTCGCGCTCTGGAGCGCCGGCACGAACGTGCGCACTGACGCGGCATCGCTGGAAGGCGAGTGGATGGAGGAGGAGGGCCAGCGCGTCCGCACAGATTTCTGGCGGGAGGCGGCGAGCTTGGACTTCCTGGCGCTCTACCGTGGCCTGGCGGCGCCCGTGTACATCGTGTATGGGACGGCGGACGTGTTCATTCCCGCGGCCGACGCGCGCACAGTGGAGTCGATGTGCAAGCCCGGCGATCGTATCCGCGTCATCGAGGGACTGCCGCACAGCGCCTGGCCGGAGCCGCACCGGAGCGAGATCCTCGCGGAGACGGCGGACACCTTGGTGTCGTGGCTGGCGGACGCATAGCCGCTGGTATACTGCATTCGAAGCCATGCCTGACCCGCAACAGACCGAGGAGTATCGACAGGCGTACGACGCCTGGCACGAGCAGATCGAGGCGCTCCATCGCGTCCTCCTAGAAGGCGACCGCCTCGATCCTCCGAAGCTAAAAGGCCTGCTCAACCGCGAAGCGCGCGCCAAAGATCGCTACGACATCGCGCGCCTGGCCCTCCTTGGCCTCGATAGCGCCCAGGACGACCCGTTCGCGAGTAAGCCGTAGTTGCAGGGCTTCAGCCCTGCGGGAACAACCGATACGCTGACACCACAATGGTCACCACCACCGAACCCATACCCAATGAAGCGACGAGCCCCGCGCCGCTGAGCGTTCCCCAGCGCGTCGCCGCCTCGACGCTGCGCTACGGGAAGTCGTTCGGCATCGGCTCCGCGTTCGCCGTCGGCTGGACGCCCTGCATCGGCCCGATCCTCGGCGCCGTCCTCACGCTCGCAGCCTCCTCCGCGACCGTCGTGCATGGCACGTTCCTGCTCGCCGCGTGGTCGCTTGGGCTGGGCGTGCCGTTCCTACTCGCCGGCCTCATGCTCGGCCAGGCGATGACTGGCATGCGCAAGATCCGGCCGCTGATGCCTGTACTCGAAGTCGCGGGCGGGCTGCTCGTGATCGTCATCGGCTCGCTGATCTTCCTCGACCGCTTCACGATCTTCAACCAGTACTTCACGGGCGGCGTCAGCACCGTCACCAACGCCGAGTCGGGCGTCGACGGCATCAGCGTGACGGGCTCCTTCGGCTTCGTCGCGGCGTTCGTTGCCGGCGTGATCGCGTTCATGTCGCCCTGCACGCTGCCGATGGTGCCGGCGTACCTGATGCACCTGGCCGGCGTCTCGTCCGACGCCGAGGCGACCCAGCAGCGCGGCGTGACGTTTCGGCACGCGCTCGCGTTCGTGGCGGGCTTCTCGATCATCTTCGTCGCGCTGGGCGCGTCGGCGGGCGCGCTCGGCTTTGTCATCCAGGACCACCTCGAGACCATCGAGAAGGTGGCGGGCGTCGTGCTCATCGTCCTCGGCCTGAACCTGATCGGCATCCTGCGCATCCCCTGGCTCTACCGCACCTACCAGCTCGAGTTCCCCGGCACGGCCGGCGGCTAAGTGAACAGCGCCGGGTTCCAGGCGATCCTCAAGTCGGAGCGGCCAACCTGATCGACCTGCTAATCTGAGAGGACGTCAAATCGAGGGGACTCCGAACATGGATCTTGACAACAAGGCGCTCGTGCTCGACCTGGTTGAATGGATCGCGAGCAGACCGCGCACGTACGCAGAGGTGATGGAAGCCTGGCGGACGTCGTGCCCCCGCCTCCCGATCTGGGAGGACACGGTCGATCTCGGACTCGTAGTCTGCCAGCGTCGCGTGAATTCCGATCTGATCGTTGAGGTTACACCCGCCGGGCGAGCCTTTCTAACGGCGGAGCGGCCACAATATGGGGATGCCCTGTTGAACCCGGTTCCGTAAAGACCGCGATGGCCCTTGGCTCTACCGCACCTACCAGCTCGAGTTCCCCGGCATGGCGAGCGGCTGAGTGGTGAAGGACGCTGAGCTCCTTGCGATCATCAAGTCGGAGCGCGCCAAGCTCAACGATCTGCTCGACGCCGTTGACCTTCGACGAATGGAGGAACCCGGCGTATCGGGCTTCTATTCGATCAAGGACATCATCGCCCACCTCACGGCATACGAGCGGGCGTTGGTGAATTGGCTCAAGGAAGCCAAGGCTGGCCGCGTCTACGTCGATAGCGTGCTCGACCAGGCGGACCTCGACGCAAGAAACGCCGTCGTGCATGAGGCGAACAAGCGTCGGAGCGCTGCGGAAGTCGTCAGGATCTTCCACGAGACGTTTGATCAGCTCGAAGCGTGCGTCATCCTCCTGACCGACGACGAGCTCACCGATGCCGAGCTGACGGCCTGGTTCGTCCTGCCCCGCTGGCAACAGAAGCAAGATCTTTGGAAGTGCATCGCGAACGACTCGTACGAGCATCACCAGCAGCACATCCCGGACATAGAGCGCTGGCTAACAGAGAACGGCTCGGCGGGCTGACGAGCTCTCCGGAGGCCAAAAGGCCCCTTCAGACTCTGCCATCGTAAGCATGGCTCAAGATTCTGTGGTGCCGAGGTTCGGACAGCCTCTTAGCACTCTTGTTCCAAAGGCCGATTCCTGGTAGACTTGCTTCTCGCTGAGGAGAACCCCGTTCCAGCTTCCCTGGAGGTGTCATCCGTGCCCCTGGACGCCATCGTTGTCAAAGGCGCGCGCGAGCATAACCTGAAGGACGTCGACGTCGAGATACCGCGAGATAGGCTGGTCGTGATTACCGGCCTCTCCGGCTCCGGCAAGAGTTCGCTCGCCTTCGACACGATCTACGCCGAAGGCCGGCGCCGCTACGTCGAATCACTCTCAGCCTACGCGCGCCAGTTCCTCGGGCAGATGGAGAAGCCCGACGTCGATTACATCGAAGGCCTTTCGCCCGCGATCTCCATCGACCAGAAGGGCGCCAGCCGCAACCCGCGCTCCACCGTCGGCACGACGACCGAGATCTACGACTACCTGCGCCTGCTCTTCGCGCGCGCGGGCACTCCTCACTGCCCGAACTGCGGCCGCGTCATCGAGCGCCAGACGGTGCAACAGATCGTCGACGCGATCCTGGCGCTGCCCGAAGGCAAGCGGCTGATGATCCTCTCGCCCATCATCCGCGACCGCAAGGGCGAGCACACGCACGTCTTCGAGGACGCGCGCAAGGCTGGCTTCGTGCGCGTGCGCGTCGATGGCGACGTGCGTGACCTCTCGGAAGACTTCGATCTGAGCAAGAACAAGCGCCACACGATCGAGATCGTCATCGATCGCCTCGTCACAAAAGATGCCAGGACCGCCGAAGACAGCTCGGCAGAAGGCGGCAAGGAAGACTTGCGCCGCCGCCTCGCCGACTCCGTGGAGACGGCGCTCAAGCTTGGTGCGGGCGTCACCCTCGTCACCATCGAGGGCGAGGCCGAGCGGCTGTACTCGGAGCACTTCGCGTGCGTGGACTGCGGCATCAGCCTGGGCGAGATCGCGCCGCGCAACTTCAGCTTCAACAGCCCCCACGGCGCTTGCCCGGACTGCACAGGCCTGGGCGTGAAGATGGAGATCGACCGCGAGCTCGTCATTCCGAACAGGAGCCTGAGTCTCTCCGAGGGCGCGGTCCAGCCGTGGCAGCGCGCCAGCGCGACGAGCACCTGGTACTACCGCATGCTGGAGGCACTCGCCAAGAAGCACAAGTTCTCGCTCGACGCGCCAGTCTCGAAGCTCGCGAAGAAGCACCTCGATGTGATCCTCTACGGCGATTCGTCGCCGCTTACGCTCAAGTACACCAGCGCCGGTGGCCACACGAACAAGTGGGATACCACCTTCGAAGGCGTCATCCCCAACCTCCAGCGCCGCTACAGCGAGACCGACTCCGATTACATCCGCGGAGAGATCGAGCGCTACATGGCCGCGAACCCCTGTCCCGGCTGTGCCGGCGCGCGCCTCAAGCCGGAGTCGCTCGCGGTGACGGTGGACGACCGCCACATCATCGACATCACGCGCATGAGCGTTGTCGACGCGCACCACTGGACGCAGCGTCTCTCCGGCAAGCAGACGCCCCTGAACCAGCGCGAGCAAATGATCGCGCGCCAGATCCTGAAGGAGATCGGCGCTCGCCTCGACTTCATGGTTGAGGTCGGCCTCGATTACCTCACCCTCGACCGCGCCACCGGCACGCTCTCCGGCGGCGAGGCGCAGCGCATTCGCCTCGCGACGCAGATCGGCTCCGGCCTGATGGGCGTGCTCTACGTCTGTGACGAGCCGACGATCGGCCTGCACCCCGCCGACGACGAGCGCCTGATCCGCACGCTCCAGCGCCTGCGCGACCTCGGCAACACGGTTGTCATCGTGGAGCACGATGAGTCGATGATGCGCGCGGCCGACTGGCTGATCGACATGGGGCCCGGCGCGGGCGAGCACGGCGGTCATGTCGTCTTCGCGGGCACGTTGCCTGCCATCCTGCGCAGCAAAGACTCGATCACGGGCCAGTACCTGAGCGGTCGGCGCCGGATCCCGATCCCGGAAGCGCGTCGCCCGGGCAACGGCAAGAAGTTGCTGATCCGTCGCGCGCGCGAGAACAATCTCAAGAACATCGACGTGCGCATCCCGCTCGGCAAGTTCGTCGGCGTTACCGGCGTCTCGGGTTCGGGCAAGAGCACACTCGTGTCGGACATCCTCTACAAAAAGACGGCGCAGCTCCTCTACGGCGCGCGCGATCGTCCCGGAGCCTGCGACGGCATCGACGGGCTGGAGCACATCGATAAGGTGGTGAACATCGATCAGTCGCCCATCGGGCGCACGCCGCGCTCCAACCCGGCGACCTACACAGGCCTGTTCACGCCGGTGCGCGAGATGTTCGCCTCGGTGCCGGAAGCGCGCCTGCGCGGCTACGCGCCGGGCCGCTTCTCGTTCAACGTGAAAGGCGGTCGCTGCGAGGCCTGCTCCGGCGACGGCTACATCGAGATCGAGATGCACTTCCTGCCGGACGTGACCGTGCCCTGCGAGGTGTGCAAGGGACAGCGCTACAACCGCGAGGCGCTCGAGATCCTGTTCCGCGGTAAGAACATCGCTGAAGTGCTCGACATGACCGTGGACGAAGCGCTGGAGTTCTTCACGGCGTTTCCGCGCGTGCGCACCAAGCTCCAGACGCTCAAGGACGTCGGCCTCGGCTACATCCGCATGGGCCAGCCGGCGACGACGCTCTCCGGCGGCGAGGCGCAGCGCGTGAAGCTCTCGACGGAGCTCTCGCGCCGTTCCACCGGTCGCACGCTGTACATCCTCGACGAACCCACCACCGGCCTCGCGTTCGAGGACACCTCGGCGCTGCTGCGCGTGCTCCAGCGCCTCGTCGACGCGGGCAACACGGTCGTCATCATCGAGCACCACATGGACGTGATCAAAAACTGCGACCACCTGATCGACCTGGGGCCGCTGGGCGGCGCGCGCGGCGGCGCTATCGTCGCCGAAGGCACACCAGACGAGATCGCCCAGGTCGAAGAGAGCTTCACTGGCCAGTAC
>JBAROU010000062.1:0-8160 GCA_049642385.1 Dehalococcoidia bacterium
GCGAGCGCCAGCTCGCGCCCAGCCGAGAACGACGTGTGTTGCGCGAGTCGCGCCCGCACCTTGTCGAACTCCAGCACGCGCAGCGTGTGCTCGTCCATGTCGAGTGGATTGTACCAGGGCAGGGGAGCGCCGGCGGTTAGGCAGAGACGGCTCTTCGGTAACCGCGTATGAACATGAGCTCCCCTCTCCCGCGCGCGGGAGAGGGGCCGGGGGTGAGGGAGCGAAACTCCAGCACGCGCAGCGTATGCTCATCCATATCGAGTGGATTGTACCAGGGCAGGCGGCGGCGCTCGTTATCGACGAAGCGGTGCTAGCGATCGAGTGCTGCCCGAAGCTGGTTGAGCCCCTCGAGTGCCCAGTAGCGCCCGTTAGGGAGCTGGTCGTCTCGTTGCCAGCGCCACGTCGTGATCATCGCCCAGATGAGGATGCGACACTGCTCAACCATGTCCTGGCTAGCCCCCGGATAATGCTCGCAAAGTTCTTCTGCAGCCACCAGCATGCGCCCGTCCTCGCTCGGGAGCAGGCCATGGGCGATGTCGAACTCGACCGGACCACGGCAGCAGGTCTCGAAGTCTATGAAAAGCAGCCCTCCTCGGGTCCGAAGCAAGTTGCCCAGATGCGGCTCGCCGTGCAACAGTTGCTCGGCAGTGCCGCGTTTGCTGATCGCGGTGCTCAGTCGACTCAGTGTGTTGCCGAGGAGTTCCCGGTCGGCGCTAGCAAGCTCTGGAGTCTGTTCTTGGTCGGCAACCAGCCTCTGTGCTTCGGTGACTCGGTCGGTGAAATGCGGTGCGCTCACCTCGATCTGGCGCAGGCCAGCATGGAGCCGGACGAGTGCCTGCGCGTACTCGGCCGGTGCGATTTCTGAGAACGCCACAGGCTCGTAGTAGGTCCACAGCGTGACAGCGAACCCGTCACGCACATAGACACGCGGCTCCACCCGAGGCTCAGGCCCGGCCACGGGGCTACCGGTTTCGGTGAGACGGCGGGCAACCTCGAGTTCGAGGTCGTCATGGTTCTGAAGCGCGAGCGGCGCAACCCGAGCGAGAACGTCGCAAGGGGTCAAGCCAACGGCAATGCGGTTCGAGTTGTGAATAACGGCCGCGTCCTCGACTCGAAGGCCTAGCGCGGAGGCCGCCGATATTCCGGCCTCAACCGCGCGCTGGACTTCTGATGGTTCCATCGCCATCCTCCGATTTGGAGTTGACCCGGGTTCGACGGACACGTTGATCTGTGGTTCAGGCAGGCACCGCCAGTGGCGCATGGTGTGGTGCGATCCCCTGGTCAAGCAGCCGCCCGCGCCTACGGCCCCCTAAACGACACGATCTCTGCTCCGGCGCCTCCCGATGCATGCCTGCCCGCCTGCGGCGGAAAGTGGCCGTGTCACGCCTTCAGAAACGCAATGACCTCTTTGTTTACGCGCTCCGGCGCCTCCCGATGAATAAAATGCCCCACGCCCTCCATCTTCTTCAGCGTGTGGTTGCTAAATGTCTGGCCCAGGTTGTCGCTCCACTCGAAGCGCAAGATCGGGTCGCTGTCGCCCCACAGCACCAGCGTCGGCGCCGCGATTGGCGAGCTATCGCCCTGCCCCGCCGTCCGGAACGCAGCGCGATAGCAGTTGAACCCGCCCCGCAGCGCGCCGGGCTGCGAGTACGCATCAACGAACTCCGCGATCTCATCGTCCGTGAACACGTCCGTGTCGTGCGACCAGTGGCGTAGGAAGTGGCGCAAGTACGTCTCGGTCGTCGCCCGGCTCGCCCCGACAATGTCCTCCGCCCACGGCTGCTGGTGAAACACCATGTACCACGACTCGAAAATCTGCGGCATCTCGAACCAGCGCCCGCCGATGCCCCCGTACGGCGGGTCGAACAGCACGAGCTTGTCCAGCAGCGAGGCGTGATCGCGCGCGAAGCGTTGCGCCCACGATGCGCCGAAATCGTGCGCCACGATGTGTATCTTCTCGAACCCCAGCTTGCGCGTGAGCGCCGCCAGGTCGTTCGCCATCACCGCATCGCTGTAGCCCTCCTCCGGCGACAGGTCCGGCTTGTCGGAGTACGCGTAGCCGCGCATGTCCGGCGCAACGACGTTGAAGTGCTCCGCTAGCGCCGGGATGTTCTTGTTCCACTCGAACCAGAAGCCCGGCCAGCCGTGGATCAAGAATACGGGCGTGCCACTCCCCTGACGCACGTAGTGCAGCCGCACCCCGTTCACCTCCGCGAACTGATGGTTCCACGTCTCAGCCATACTGGCCTCCTTTGCGCTAGCGTCGAGAAAGTTGGAACTGTTTACGCGTTGGCAGTGACGAATTCGATCTCGGGCGGGGAGGCTTCTTCGGGGATCGGATCTCCAGAGCTTCGCAAACTCTCAATACAGCCTTCGACGGCTTCTTGTGCGTTGGCCAACGCCTCGTTTCGTGTCTTGCCCCAGGTGTGGCAGCCGGGAAACGCGGGGACGGAGGCGAGCCAGTTGCCTTCGTCGTCTTGATGGAGGACGACAGCGTATTTCATAGCGCCTTCAGACTAACTCGTTGAACTGATCGGCGTCCACCTGTGCATCCTTCAGGATGCTCGTCAACGTGCCCACGGGAAGAGTCTGACTACCGTGCACGGGAACGGCCAGAGTAGTACGTGGCAACTCAGGATGGCGCATGATGTGATGGCTGCCCCTGATCCTATCCACCTGCCATCCAAGGCGCTCCAACACCCTGACGAGCTGGCGACCACTAACGCGCTTCGGTCGTTGGGCCATTCCCTGCCCCGATCGTCGCTCCCTTAATCTCTCGTTTCCGGCGCGCTCCAACCACATCGATCGCCGCCACGAGCTGCCCGCTGTCCTCCGACGCCTCGTACGCCAGCATGCGTGGCTGGATGCGATACGCGCTCAGCGCGCCCATCAGCAGCGCCGTCTGCGCCACCGCGTCTTCCCCGGCCCGCCGCCGCACGTCCGTATCGAGGCCGACCAGCCACTTCACATGCCAGGCCTCGATCGCGCGCCGGTAGTGCTGATTGAAGATGCGAACCGCTGGTTCGCGCAGCGCCCGGGAGAGCTCAACAACGCAAGCAATCGCGACACGACGCTCTTCGCCCTCCAGCGCTCCGCCGAGCGCGCGCCCGAGCTCGAAGTGAAAGCGCGGCTCCAGCCGCGCCACCGCGATCGGCACGATGCGCGCATCTTCCGGCAGCGCGCACCCCACATCGATGTCGCCATCCCACCCGCGCAGCGTCTCAACGGGCAGCGCTGCTGCGTTCGCCCGCTCGATCACGCGCTCCGAAAGCTCGTGATCGGCGTCATGCGCTCGACCGCCAACGGACGCCTCTCGGGATATCAGCACCCCGATCGCCTGCCCGGGTACACCGCTCGCGTCCACGATGATCACCGTGTCTGGTCGATGCGCCATTAGCTCCTCACCCACGGTGCGCAATGCATCGCCGATGGGTGGCGCATCGTCAGGAGCGCGCGGGCAAATACAGGCGTAGACCAGGGGCATAGCGGTGGTAGTATAGCCGGTCGGTAGGGGCCATTCGTTTGTCACGCCGCCGACTTCAGTCGGTGGTGCCGATAAATCTTAGCCTGTCGCCTCCCGCAGCGCGTCCACCACGATGCGGTCCTCGCGTGGGTGCACCGTGCGCGGGTCGAGCAGCAGCGCATCGCGCTCGATGCGCGCGATGACCGGCGGCTCGTGCTCGCGCAATCGCCGCGCGAGCTCGTCCGCCGAGCCGCCGCTGTTCGTCGGGAGCGAGACCAGCTTCGTCGGCAAGCTCTCCTCGGGTAGGCTGCCGCCGCCCACCATCGAGCGGCCGTCGACCACCGTCGCGCCGTGTCCGGCCGCACGCGCCCAGCGCCGCGCTCGCCGCGCGATCTCGTCTATCGGGGTCGCGATCATGCGCCAGACCGGAATCTTCTCCAACGCTTCGCCCTTCAGGTAGTGGTTGATCGTCGCTGCCAATCCAGCGATCGTCGCCTTGTCCATCCGCAGCGCCCGCGCCATTGGATGTCGCCGCAGCCGTTCGACCGGTTCACGCCGGCCCAGGATGATCCCCGCCTGCGGCCCGCCCAGCAGCTTGTCGCCGGAGAACAGCGCGATGTCAGTTCCCGCCGCCAGGCTCTCCTGTGGTGTCGGCTCTGCCGGCAGCCCGAACTGTGTCGTGTCCAGCAGGCAGCCGCTTCCCAGGTCGTCCAGCAGCCACAGGTTGCGTTCGTGCGCCAGCCGCGCCATCTCGCCAATCGATACCGACGCAGTAAACCCGACGATCTTGAAGTTGCTCGCGTGCACGCGCATGATCGCCGCCGTGTCCGCAGTGATCGCCTCCTCGTAGTCGCGCACGTACGTGCGGTTGGTCGTGCCTACCTCCATCAGGAACGCGCCGCTCTCCGACATCACATCCGGAATGCGGAACCCGCCGCCGATCTCGACGAGCTGGCTGCGCGAGATGATCACCTCCCGGTGATGCGCCAGCGCCGAGAGCGTCAGCAGCACCGCCGCTGCGTTGTTGTTCACTGCCAGCGCTGCTTCTGCGCCCGTGAGCCGTCGCAGCTGCTCCTCCAGGTGCGCGTGGCGCGACCCGCGTTCGCCTGTCTCCAGGTCGAACTCCAGGTTGCTATAGCCCCGCGACGCCTCCGCCATCGCCGTGATCGTCTCGTCCGAGAGCGGCGCGCGTCCCAGGTTCGTGTGGATGATCACGCCCGTCGCGTTGATCGCCGGTCGCAGCGACGGCGCCAG
The DNA here is from genome assembly GCA_049642385.1 of Dehalococcoidia bacterium. Lineage (GTDB taxonomy): Bacteria > Chloroflexota > Dehalococcoidia > DSTF01 > RBG-16-68-14 > JBAROU01. Next base: position 4,718 of record JBAROU010000062.1, read on the forward strand.
CGCGGAGCGCGCGCGCCGGTCCACCGCAGCGACGATCGCGTCGAGCGCCGGTGTGTCCTGCCCCCGCCCCACGGCCATCCGGGCTGAGTCCAGCTCTTCGCGCACCAGCGCCACGATCGCGTCGCCCGAATACTCGGCTGAGAGCGCGCGCACGCGGTCGTCGCTCAGCACCCGGTCCACAGACGGCAGCTCTCGAAAGGGGTTCTTCGTCGTCATCGTCACTCCACCCTGATCATCGGCCCGCGACAGCATTTCATTGTAGCGCCAGTTTGCCTCGCGCTGATCATAACGACGAGGACGCGGCAAGTCGCTCGAACGCCGTGGGAGGCGGGCCCTCCTCGAGGCGACGCCGGATCGCCTCGGCGCACTGCTCCGGGATGAGCAGCGACGTGTCCACTTCGAGGTCGTAGATGCCGGGCTTGTGCACCTCCTCCTGCCAGAGCCGCGCCGGAGCAGGGATCGGGTCAGACGGCGAACCGATCACGTACCGGCCAGGTTTACTGGCCTTACGACGCTCCATGATCACCTCGATCGGGCAGCGCACGCCCACGAACAACACCGGCAGGCCCGCGAGCCGTCGCGCGCAGTCAGCGAGCAGCCCCGGGTGGATCGCTCCGTGGTGCGTCGTGTCGGCGACGACGTTCAGGCCCAGCCTGCTGTGCGCCGCGATCGATTCGTACAGCGCGGCGTAGAGCGCCGGCACCAGCGGTTCGAGCTCCGGTCGGTCGCCACCGAGCTGACCATCGCCCGGCCCTGGCCGCAGCCCGATGCCGGGTCGGTAGCGCTCCGGCGTGCTGTAGATACTCGCGCCCACACCCAGGTTCATCCACACGCCATCGAACGCCTCCTGAATCACCGCCGCAATGCTCGACTTCCCCGAACGCGGCGCGCCGTTCAGGATGATGATCTGGCCTGGCTTCGTCGCATGCTCCATGCATGTATGGTATCACCGGGATCGAAGCATCCGTCATCCTGAGCGCAGCGAATAAGGCTCTTCCTGTCCATCGTTGGGTTCCGTCGTAGGGGCGCACGGCTGTGCGCCCCCGCAAATTCGTTGACCCTCACCCCACAGCTAACCTATTATGTCCTCAGCATTCCCTGTAGGAGTCAGACCCGTGAATCTTCGCATTCCAGGCCCCACGCCCTGCCCTGACGACGTGCTCGCGGCCATGGGCCGCCAGATGATCAACCACCGCGGCCCAGAGTTCGCAGAGATCATCACGCGCGTCACCGAAGGCCTTCAGCAGCTCTTCCAGACCGAGTACGACGTCCTCATCCTCACCGCCTCCGGCACAGGCGCTATGGAGGCGCTCATCGTCAACCACCTCTCTCCCGGCGACCGCGTCCTCAACGTCTCGATCGGCTCCTTCGGCGATCGCTTCGCTACCATCGCCGAGACCTACGGCGCAAACGTCGAGCGCCTCGCCTTCGAGTGGGGCACCGCCGCCGACCCCGGCCAGGTCGCCTCCGCGCTCGAGAAGGACGACTACAAAGCAGTCCTCGTCACCCACAACGAGACCTCCACCGGCGTCACGAACGACCTCGAGGCGATCGCGGCCGCCTGCCGCCGGGCCAAGCCCGACGTCCTCATCCTCGTCGACGCCATCAGCAGCCTCGGCTCGCTCTCCTGCGCGGTCGACGCCTGGGACCTCGATGCCGTCGCCACCGGTTCTCAGAAGGGCTGGATGGTACCGCCCGGCCTCGCTTTCATCTCGATGCGCCCGCGCGCCTGGGAGGCGTGGGAACAGGCCAAGATGCCTCGCTTCTACTTCGATCTCGGCCGCGCGCGCGATATGCTCACCAAGGGTCAGACGCCCTGGACGCCAGCCGTATCGATCTTCTACGCCCTCGACGTCGCCCTCAAGCGCCTCACCGCCGACGGCCTCGAGCGCATCGTCGCCCGCCACCATCGCTTCGGCGAGCTGACGCGCGCCGGCGTCAGGTCGCTCGGCCTCCAGCTCTTCGCCGATGAGCGCCATGCCTCAGACACCGTCACCGCCGTGCGTGTACCGGACGGCGTCGATGGCCCGAAGCTGAACAAGATGATGCGCGAGGAGTACAAGATCGTGCTCGCTGGTGGCCAGGGCAAGCTCGCCGGCCAGATCTTCCGCATCGGCCACCTCGGCTGGGCCACCGAAGGCGAGCTCACCGCCACCATCGACGCCCTCCGCGACGCCCTCCCCAAGCTCGGCTACAAGCTCCCCGAAGGCGCGACGGCGGGCTAAGCTCGCCCGCCCATGCGGGTTCTCTGCTCGCCATGACCCCCGACATCGATCCCGTCGCTCATAACCGCGCCGCCTGGGACAAGCAGGTGGAGCAGGACAACGAGTGGTCACGGCCCGTCGGCCCCGGCGTGATCGCCCGCGCCCGAGGGGGCGACTGGTCAGTTGTCCTCATCGGCTACGAACCGGTACCGCGCGACTGGTTCCCCGCAGACCTCCACGGCGTCGACATCCTCTGCCTCGCATCGGGCGGCGGTCAGCAGGGCCCCGTGCTCGCGGCCGCCGGCGCGAACGTCACTGTCTTCGATAACTCGCCCCGTCAGCTCGAACAGGACCGCGCGGTCGCCGATCGGGACAACCTCGCCATCGAGACCGTCCTCGGCGACATGCGCGACCTCAGCGGCTTCGCGGGCGAGACCTTCGATCTCATCTTGCATCCCGTCTCGAACCTCTTCTGCCCGGAGCTCGCGCCGGTCTGGCGCGAGTGCTTCCGTGTACTCCGGCCCGGCGGCGCGTTACTCGCGGGCTTCATGAACCCCGATCTCTACATCTTCGATAGGGAAGCGGAGGATCAGCGAGGCGTGCTCGTCGTCCGCCACCAGCTCCCGTATGCCGATCTCACACATCTTTCCAACGACGAGCGTGAGCGCCTGGTAGGGCCCGACGCCCCACTCGAGTACAGCCATACGATGACAGAGCAGATTGGGGGCCAGCTAGCGGCAGGGTTCGTGCTCACCGCGTTCGCGGAAGCGCCGCATCACGCCGCCATCACCGCGAAGTTCATGCCCGGCTACTTCGCGACGCGTGCCCTCAAGCCCTAGGGTCGTGCGCCGCCACTCACCGGCGAGGCAGGCAAGGCCACTTGTCCCAGTTGCGATACGCTATCTGCGCCATGGGCGGTGAAGCCAAGCTAAGCATCGGAATATGCTTCCTACTGACCGGTCTCGTCGTTTTTGCCCTTGCCCTAGCGTCGGCATGTGGTGAAAGCTCGTCTCAGCGCACACTCAAAGGGTGGCCCCTCGACGAAGTCCGCGCATTCGAGCACTTTCCCTTGTACTGGGTAGGGGAGGAGTATGATGGTCTGCCGCTCACCAACGTCATTCTGACGCCAGCCGGTAACCCGGCGAATAGCTACGTGACCTTCATCTATGGCTCTTGTACGCCGTCTGGCGGAAATGAGAGCTGCAGCCTTCCCTTGTCGATTCGAGTGCAGCCCTATTG
>JBAROU010000063.1:0-18315 GCA_049642385.1 Dehalococcoidia bacterium
GACAAGGTTCGATGAACTCAATGTCTGTTGTTGAGGGACGCTGTTATTCGCCAAGAGACTAGGTACGTCGGAGGCGTCGACGTAGGCGGCACGAAGATCCTGTCGCTCGTGGCAACCGGCGAAGGCGAGGTGCTGGGCGACGACCGGCGGCCCACGCTGGCGTCGGAGGGGACCGAGGCGGCGATTGGGCGGATCGAGGCGTCCTTGCGCGCGGCGCTCGATGCCGCGGGTGTAGCGGCGGGCGACCTCTCCGGCATCGGCATCTCCAGCCCGGGGCCGGTGGACACCAACCAGGGCATCGTTACCCACGCGCCCAACCTGGGCTGGCACAACGTGCCGATCGTGCGGCTCATGCGTGACGCCTTTGGCGTGCCGGTGCTGCTGGAGAACGATGCGGCGGCGGCGGCGTACGGCGAGTATCGCTTCGGGGCGGGCAAAGGCTTTCGCCATCTGCTGTACGTGACACTCAGCACCGGCATCGGCGGTGGCATGATCATCGATGGGCAGATATACCGCGGGGCGTCCGGCGCAGCGGGCGAGGTGGGGCACCTGATCCTGGACGAGAACGGGCCTCGCTGCAACTGCGGCAACCGCGGCTGCGTCGAGGCGTTCTCGTCCGGCGTGGCGATCGCGCGCGAGGCCCAGGCGGCGCTCGACGAAGGGCGCAGTCCAACGTTGGCGGAGGTCGTGGGTGAGAGCGCGCCGACGGCGAAGCTTGTCGGCGTCGCCGCCCAGCGTGGCGATGCCGTGTCGCGGGCGATCATCGAGCGGGCGGGGCACTACCTGGGCCTGGGGCTGGCGGGGCTGCTCAACGTCCTTGACCCCGAGGTGCTGATCCTGGGAGGCGGGCTGCTGGGCCTTGGCGATCTCTACCTCGATCCGGCGCTGCAGGCGGCGCGGGCGGGGGCGTTTGACCAAATCGTGCATGATGTCACGATAACCCAGGTAAAGCTGGGCGAACGAGCTGGCGCATTGGGCGCGGCTGCCCTTATGTTGAGTATCGAGCCGCGCTGAGGCTGCGGAATCGGATGGCGTCGGTCGAACCTACCTATGGTAGCGAGAACGATGTTCGTCCGACCCCTAGCGCGTCGGAGAAGCTGGAGCCATTCTTTGGGATACCTTCGTTCGCGGCTCTCCGCGTATCCAGTTCAGACGTTTGAGCTAGCTATCACGGTCCTGCTCTGGCAGGCCTCGACCGGTGTCTTCCTCCTCTCGCTCGTCCAGCAGTACCTACCGCAGGAGCTGGAGGCGAACGCCGCGTTCCCGGGGTATGCGCTTGCGATCTACGCGGCTGGGCGCTTCCTGCTCCAGGCGCCCGCTGGCTGGCTCGCCGACCGGTTAGGCTGTCGGCGCACGCTCACGCTGGGCATCGCAATCTCGCTGCCCTCGGTATTCCTGATGCTCCAAGTGCAGGACGCCATGTCGTTCCTGGCGTTCTCGGGTCTGTATGGCGCTGGTTCGGCCGCTGTCTGGCCGGCGATCATGGCGTATGTCGGCGACACGAACGAGCGCTCGACGCGCGGCAGAACGCTGAACATGCTCAACATCTCGCAGCTCGTCGGCTTGGGCGTGGGCACGATGGCCGGCGTGACGCTGCTCGACTTGATTTCGTACCAGGCCGCCTTCGTCGCATGTCTCGCGTTCAGCGGCCTGGCGCTCGCATTCGCGTATCGCGGCGCACGCACGACGAACGTGATTGCGCGCATCGAGGATGCGAACCAGGCGCCGAAGGGTACGCGACAGCAACTCTTTTCCGCGCAGCTGGTGCTGCTTGCAAGCATCGCGCTGCTGCTAAGCATTGGTACGACGGTGCAGGCGCCCGTGGTCAGCACGTATGCGAACGACGTGCTCGACACCAAGCTGTACGTGATGGGACTGCTGCTGCTGGCGCCTGCGCTGGGCGCGGGGTTTCTGGTGGTTCGCTACGGCGGCCAGCTGTCCGACAGGCTGGGGCGCCCCGTGCCACTGATCGGCGGACTAGGCGTCGCGGCGATATGCTACTTCCTGCTGAGCCAGACCACCAACCCGCTTCTGGCGGCGAACCTGATTGTCCTTGCCGGTCTGGGCTACGCGATCTGCATCCCGGCCTGGGGCGCGGCTGCGCTGGACGCGACCGAGTTCGGCGCGCGTGGCGTGCTACTAGGCGTGCTGGCGACGGTACAGGGCCTGGGTGGGGCGGCGGGCCAGGCGATTGGCGGTATGACGAACGCGGCGTTCGGCCCGGTGGCGCCGTTCAAGGTCGGGGCGATTCTGCTGGTGCTGGCGCTCCTGCTGACCGTGATGCACCTCCAGCAGCAGCGCCGGCGCGAGCGTGCGGCCGCACCCGCTATCGCCGACTAACGCTTCTTCTTGGATGTCGTTCCTTGCCCCGCTGCAGGCGGGGCGATTGCTTTAACGACCGGCTCCAGCACTTCGATGTAGCGCGCGAGCCGCTCCGCGACCCGCTGCGCTAGCTCCGGCGTGAGATCACGCTTCGGGCTCCAGTCCGGGCCTTCGATAGGCCACGATTCGTGGAGGCGGGTCCAGCTGCGCGTCCACTCCTCGATCTCCGCATCCGGCCCCAGCTGTGCCTGCAGTTCGAGGGCACGCTCCGCGAGCGCTTCGGCGCAGCGGCGGTTGTCCTCTCGCATCCCTTCGAAGTGGAGGCCGATCTCGATCGCGCGCGCTTTGCGCTGCACCCAGACCTCGTAGTGTGTGGATGGTTCGCCGAAGGAGACCTGGAGCAGGCTGGGCTCTACATGCCGCTCGGGCTTGGGCAGGCGCTTCGGTAGGAGGCCGGTCAGCAGGTGGTTGACGAGCAGGATGAACTGCTGGATGTGGCCGTGGTGCAACAGTGCGGCGAAGCCGGAGAACGCCGCGAGGCCGCCGAGCTTGAGGACGGCGCGCATTGTTAGCCGACGGGCGCGCTGCGCTCTTCCGCCATGATCGGTTCGAGGACTTCGATGAACGCCGCGAGGCGGCCGGCGACTTCGGCTGCAAGTGTTTCGTTGAGCTTGCCATCGAGCACGAGCGTTTCGTGTAGGCGCGTCCAGCTCGACGTCCACTCTTCGAGCTCAACTGTCGGGCCGAGCTGTGCCTGGATCTCCAGCGCGCGTCCGGCGAGCACTTCTGCCCAGCGATAGTTGTCGTCGCGTTCGCCCTCAAAGTGAAGGCCAATCTCGATGCGGGCGTTCTTCTTCTGCACCCACACCTCGTAGTGCACGGTGGGCTGGTCGAACCAGACGTTGAGCAGGCTCCAGCGGACGCGCCACTCGTGGTCGAGTAGCTGGCTGGGGAGTCGTTTCGAGAGGCGGTCGTAGACCAATTCGAGGAAGTCGCGGATGCGCACGGCGCCATGATGCCAGACGGGAGCGGCTCGAGACAAGGCGTACCCCCGGGCGCCCCGCGGGCCAACGGCGCTGGTCGTGCTGGCCTGAGCGGGCTGAGGTTCGTATCGTAGGGAAGGATGTCCGACCTCCGCCAGTACTGGAGTCGATTCTGGGCGCTGCCCTGGGCGCGCAAAGGCCCGGCGCTGGCCGTGGCCGCGCTGGTGCCGCTCGTGGCGATAGGTGTGACGCTCGCCGTGATGCTGGGCGGCTCGGACGGAGGCGGCGACTCCGAGCCGACGGCGCCGGCCAGCGTGACATCGACAGTGACGCCGATGCTGTCGCCCACACTGAGCGCGGCGCCGTCGCGAACGCCAACATCCACTCTGACACCGCCGCCCCGGTCGACGCCCTCCGCGACGCCGGTGGGGCAGGCGCAGGGCGAGCCGACCACTCCGCCGCAGCGACCAGGTCAGTCGCGGGGCCGGCCCGCTGCGCGCGGCTACCGGCTGGCGGGGACGATGCGGAACGTGGCCGACAACCGCATGCTCGCCTTCGTCGCGATCCCCGGCTCGAACAATCAGGCGATCGTGGTCACGCAGGGCGGGATGATCTGGCGCGTCTCGACGACGGACGCGTTCCAGCCGCAAGGCTTCGGCGACGTGCGCAGCCGGCTGATATCGAGCCCTGAGCAGGAGGAGGGACTGCTGGGCTTCGCGTTTTCGCCGAACTACTCGTCCGACCGGCGCGTGTACGTGTACTACACGGCCGGGAAACCGCGACGGAGCGTGCTCGCGCGCTTTCGCGTGAACAACAACGCGATGAACATGGGCAGCGAGCGCGTGCTGCTCAACATCCCGGAGCCGTTCTCGAACCATAACGGCGGGCACCTCGCTTTCGGGCAGGACGGGATGCTGTACGTGTCGGTGGGGGATGGCGGCTCGGGCGGCGACCCGCAGGGGAACGCGCAGAACCGGGGCAACCTGCTGGGCACGATCCTGCGATTGGATGTCTCAGGCAATGGTTATCGGGTGCCGCCGGACAATCCGTTCGTGGGTAGGCAGGGGGTGCGCGGCGAGATCTTCGCGTACGGGCTGCGCAATCCATGGAGCTTCAGCTTCGACCGCGCGACCGGCGCGCTCTGGGCGGGCGACGTCGGCCAGAGTTCGTGGGAAGAGGTCGACCACATCGTTGCAGGTGGCAACTACGGCTGGAACGTCTTCGAGGGCTTCACCTGCTACAGCGGGACGTGTGGCTCGGGCAACTATCGGACGCCGCGCGCGGTCTACGGCCACGCGCTGGGCTGCTCAATCACCGGCGGCTACGTGTACCGTGGCCCTTCGATGCCAGAGCTGCAGGGCTGGTACGTCTACGGCGACTTCTGTAGTGGGCGCGTCTGGGCGGTGAACACCAACGGCAGCGGCGACCCGGTGTTGCTTGCGGAGAGCGGCTTGCCCATCTCGAACTGGGGTGAGCTGGCGAACGGCGAGCTCGTCGCAGTTACGTTCGCGAACCGGATCTATCGCCTCGAACGCGCGCCGTAAGGCGTGGGCGTGCGGTGGCGGACGAGGCGCCGTACTCCAGAAGCCATTGACGAGGGCGAAGACGCCAAGGACGATTCTGGATCGGAGAGTCCGCATAGCGCGCCTCCCAGGGCGCGGTCGATAGCGGCTCCCCCGCAGGCACCCGTGAGCCACGGGCACTCCGCCATAGACCACCAGAAGGTAGGACGGCGCGAATCTAGCACCAACCCAGTGCCTTGTCAACTCGTGACCCCTGGCGTTCAGGCCTAGCCTCGGCGTCGGCTGTCTCGCTAAGATGAGAACGATGGCCCGACTCCGCGACCTCCGGGCCCGGCCTTCCTCGCTGTCCTGGGCGCAAAAGGGCCCGGCGGTGGCCCTCGCGTTGCTCGTGCCGCTCGCGGCCGTGGGTCTCGGCTTCGGTCTGACGGGCGCCGTCGGTGACGAGACGCCCACGGGCACGCCGCTAACGCTGGGGGCTAACCCCGAAGCGCCTACGCCGACGGCTCCCCCTGGTCCAGGATCCTCGCCCACGATCGGGACGGCGGCTCCTTCAACGCCCGCCCGAGAGGTGGCAGCCGAGAGGAGCAGCAGCGGGCGCCCGACCGCGGGCGGGTATCGGCTGGCGAACCCGATTCCACGCGTGACCTTCGGGGAGATGCTGGGCTTCGGGCCGGTGCCCGGAACCCGTCAGCAGGCGGTGGTCCTCACGCAGGGCGGCGTGATCTGGCGCATCTGGCTGGACGGCGGAAACGCGCCGCAAAGGTTCGGCGACCTGCGGGGACGGATCATTGCCAACCGTGCAACGGAAGAGGGACTGCTCGGTCTGGCGTTCTCGCCGAACTACTTGTCAAACAAGCGCGTCTATGTGTACTACACGGCTGGCAACCCGCGCCGGAGCGTGATCGCGCGCTTCCGCGTGAGCAATGGCCGGATGCTCATGAGCAGCGCGCGGGTGATCCTCCAGGTACGCCAGCCGTACCCCAATCACAACGGAGGGCAGCTCGCCTTCGGGCCGAGCGGGCTCCTGCACATCGCGCTGGGCGACGGCGGTTCGGCGGGTGACCCGCAGAACCGCGCGCAGAACCTGGGCACGCTCCTGGGCAAGATCCTGCGGATCGACGTCTCCGGCGACGGCTATCGCGTGCCCGGGAGCAATCCGTTCGTGGGGCGGGCCGGCGCGCGCGGGGAGATACTGGCGTTCGGGCTGCGCAACCCGTGGCGCTTCAGCTTCGACCGCGCTACGGGCCAGCTCTGGGCGGGCGATGTGGGCCAGAACGCCTGGGAAGAGGTGGACCGCATTCGGAGCGGCGGGAACTACGGCTGGAGCATCCGCGAGGGTTTCGCGTGCTACAACGGTCCCTGCAACCGCACCGGCCTGCGCGCGCCGCGGACCGTGTACAGCCACAGCCAGGGCTGTTCGATTACGGGCGGCTTCGTGTACCGTGGGGCGGCGCTGCCGGAGCTGCGCGGCTGGTACGTCTACGGCGACTTCTGCAGCGGCCGCATCTGGGCCGTGAACACGCAGGGTTCGGGCGACCCGGTGCTGCTCGCCAACACCGGCCGGCCCATCTCGTCCTGGGGCCAGTTACGGAACGGCGAGCTGGTGGCGGTCACGTTTGCGAACAGGATCTACCGCCTGCAGCGACGATAGCCAGGCCCGACCTCGCTGGCCTGGGCGGGGGTGTGCGTTCTGAGAAGGCGACCGTTGGTATACTGAGACTCGGGCTCAGCCATGTCGGACCTTGAACTGATCACGCAGCGATTGGAGATGCGCGGGCACCGCGTCACGGGCAGCCGCCGGCGCGTGCTGGAGGCGCTCGTCGCGATGCCCGCGCACTTCACGGTGGAGGACATCCTGCGCGAGGCGCCGGGCGTCGGCCGGGCAACGGTGTTCCGCACGATGAAGCTGCTGCTGGACCTGAACGTTGTCTGCCGTGTGCTGATGGAGGACGGCAGCCTGCACTACCGAGTGAGCGCCACGGGACACCACCATCACCTGGTCTGCCGCTCCTGCGGCCGAATCGAGGACTTCGCGAACTGTGACGTCGGGCCGCTGATAGAGCAGCTCCGGCAGGCGACGGACTACCAGATCGAGGGGCATTGGCTGGAGGTATATGGCCGCTGCTCTTCGTGTCGGATGCTCGAACCGGTGGCGGCTTCGTAGAACACCCCTTGATCATCTTGACACTAGGTCTCAATAGAGCGTAGAATCGTTCTGATACCTAGTCTCAGAATGTCCAGGAGGGTCATGCGGAGAATAATCGGCTTGTGTTCGGCAGCCTTGGTGCTGAGCGCAACGCTGGCGTTCGCGGCGGCGTGCGACAGCGGCTCGAGCAGCGACAAAGGGAAGCTCTCCGTTGTAGCCAGCCTGGAGCTGTTCGCGGATATGGCACGCCACGTCGTCGGCGACCGCGCCGAAGTCGAAGCGCTTTTGCCGCCGGGCGCCGATCCGCACACGTACGAGCTGTCACCCGCTCGTGTCGCGGACATCGCGCGCGCGGACGTGGTGTTTGTGAACGGCCTGCATTTGGAGGGCAACGTTGTCGACGCGATCGAGACGAACGCAGAAGGGCCTGTGGTCGAGCTGTCGAGGGGACTGCCAGTGCTCGAAGGCGATGATCAGGAAGACGCCAAGGGTAACCCCCATATGTGGCTGGACGTGACGCGCGCGGAGACGTACGTGGAGCATATTCGCGACGCGCTGATCGGCATCGACCCCGAAGGCCGGGCGACGTACGAGGCGAACGCCGCGGCGTACCTCCAGGAGCTGACGGCGCTGGATCTGTCGTTCGAGGCGGCGGTGCAGGCGATACCAGAGGAGAACCGCAAGCTGGTGACGTTCCACGATGCGTACCCCTACCTGGCGCAGCGCTATGGGCTGGCGATCGTCGCCGTCGTTGTGCCGTCGCCCGGGCAGGAGCCGAGCGCGCAGGACGTGGCCGACCTGACCGACAAGCTAAAGACGGAGCATGTGCCCGCGGTCTTCCGCGAACCGCAGTTCAACAGCGAGATCTTGGAGCAGGCCGCGCGCGAGGCGGGCGTGGAGGTGCGGGAGCTGCTGAGCGACGCCTACGCGGAGGACGTCGATTCGTACGTGGGGTTGATGGAGTTCAACATGCGGCAGTTGCAGGAGGGCCTCGGTGGTGGCTAGCGCGCAGGCGAGAACCACACCCGCTACGACCAACGCCCCAGAGACGGCCGTCGCGGTGCGCGATCTGTGGGCGGGCTACGATGGCGCGCCCGCGCTCGAACGTCTGACGTTCGAGCTGCCGGCGGGCGAATTGGTCGGCCTGGCCGGACCGAACGGTTCGGGCAAGACGACGCTGTTGAAGACGCTGCTCGGCCTGAACAAGCCGTGGCGCGGCGAAGTTCAAGTCTTCGGGCAACCAATCGACGCTGTGCGCCGGCGCGTGGGCTATGCACCACAGTCGGAGCTGGTCGACTGGGATTTCCCGGTGACCGTAGCCGACGTGGTGATGATGGGACGTTACGCTCGCATCGGGCTGTTGCGCCGCCCTGGCGCCGTCGATCGCGAAGCCGTCGCCGCGGCGCTCGACATGGTCGATATGGAAACGCTCGCGCAGCGTCAGATCGGCGAGCTTTCGGGCGGGCAGCAGCGGCGCATGCTGATCGCGCGCGCGCTGGCGCAAGAGGCGGACCTGCTGTTGCTGGACGAACCGCTCGTCGGGCTGGACGCCACATCGCAGCACGACTTGCTCACGCTGTTCGAACGGCTGCGCGCGCAAGGCAAGACGTTGCTGGTCGCGACACACGACCTCTCGTGCGTCGCGGCGTGTTTCACGCTGGCGCTGCTGCTGAACCGACGGCTCGTAGCGTTCGGGCCTCCCGCCGAGATCTTCACGCCGGAGATCCTGAGCGAAGCGTACGCCGAGCATCTCCTGCTGCTGCCCACCGAGGGTGGCGTGTTTGTGGGGCACCACGGCCATGGCTGATGGTTCGGCGTTGCTCACCACAGGCGTTTGGGGCTGGCTGGCCGACCCGTGGCAGTTCGAGTTCATGCAGCGCGCGCTGCTCGCGGCCGCGCTGGTGGGGATCGTGAGCGCCGTCGTCGGCGCGTTCGTCGTCGTGCGGGGCATGGCGTTTGTGGGCGATGCGGTCGCGCACGCGTCGTTCGCGGGCGTGGCGGGCGCGTTCGCGCTGGGCGTGTCGATCTACCTGGGGGCGGTCGTCGCCGCGGTCGCGACGGCCTTGGGCATCGCGTTCATCTCGCAGCGGGGGCGGGTGCGCTTCGATACGGCGATCGGCGTGCTGTTCGTAGGGGCGTTCGCGCTCGGCATCGTGATCGTGAGCCGGCAGGAGAACTACACGGTGGACCTGTTCAGCTTCGTCTTCGGCCAGGTGCTGGGGGTGAGCTGGCGCGATCTGCAGATCATGACCGGCATGAGCGCGGTGGTGATCGCGCTCGTCGCCCTGTTTTACAAGGAACTGCTGTTCACGTCGTACGACCCGACTGTGGCGGCCGCGGCGGGCATCCCGACGCGGGTGTTCGAGTATGGGCTGCTCGCGCTCGTGGCGATCTCGACGGTCGTGGCGTTGCAGGCGGTGGGCATCGTGCTCGTGATCGCGATGCTGGTAACGCCGGCGGCGACGGCGGGCCTGTTGGTGCGGCGGCTGCACCACGTGATCTTCGTGGGCATCGGCGTGGCGCAGGTCTCGGCGGTGATCGGGCTGTATGTGTCGTACCACGCGGGCGTGGCGTCCGGCGCGTCGATCGTGCTGGTGGCGACGTCACTGTTCGGCATCGCGCTCGTGGTAGCGCCGCGTCGGGGCGTGTTCGCGCGCTGGCGCTTCGAGCGCAGCAGGCGCTTCGAGCTTGAGCGCACGGCCGAACGGGCTGTGCCGTGAGCGACGTATCCGACCGCGACGAGCGCCTCGCCTTCGTGCGCGAGTTCGCGCAGACGTCGCCCTACTACCAGGCGATGGGCATGTCATTACTGGAGATCGACGTAGGGCGGGCGCTGCTGCGCGTCGCGATTCGGCCGTCGCATCTGAACGCGGACGGCATCGCCCACGGCGGCGTGCTACCGGCGATCGCTGACGGCGCGATGGGCAACGCCCTCCGTACGCTGAACGGCGAAGCGGCGCAGGTGCTCACTGCGGAGATCCACCTGCACTTCTTGCGCCCGGTCACCGGCGGCGCGTTGCTGGCCGAGGGTCGCGTCGTGCAATCGGGGCGGCGCGTGTCGTTTGCGGAGGTGGAGATGCGCGACGAGGAGAGTGGCAAGCCCGTGGCGCGCGGCAGCGGCGTGTTTGTGATCCAGGCGAATAACTAAGACAGGGCTATTGCCACCCTCGTACGTTGACATCCTGTCGACGCGCGCTACAATCGACGCGCCATGACCCAGATGAGCTTCGATGACCAGCTCGGCACGGCGGCGCACATCGTCGCTGAGTCGTCGTACGTGATTGCGCTCGTGGGCGCGGGGCTGTCGAAGGAGTCGGGCATTCCGACGTTCCGGGGCGGCGACGGCCTGTGGGACAAGCACGGCGAACCGCCGATGGACGGCTACCAGCGCTTTCTCGCCGACCCCGAAGGTTGGTGGACGGAGCGGCTTGCCCAGCGCGAACGGGGCGGCGAGCTGATGCAGGCGATCGAGCAGGCGCAGCCCAACGCGGGCCACCTGGCGATGGCGGAGCTGGAGCACCAGGGCTACCTGAAGCACATCATCACCCAAAATATCGACAACCTGCACCAGGAAGCGGGTTCGACGGCGATTACAGAGATCCACGGCAACCGCACGAAGCAGCGTTGCATTGGCTGCGGGCGTAGGTGGGCGCGAAATGCGTTCGTTACAGATGAGGTGCCGCCGCGCTGCCCCGACTGCCAGGGACTGGTGAAGAACGACACGGTCATGTTCGGCGAGCCGATCCCAAGCGACGCCCTGGCGTCGTGCTACGAGCAGGCGGAGCGCGCGGACGCGGTGCTCCTCGTGGGCACATCGGCGGTGGTGTACCCGGCGGCGGAGTTCCCCGTGATCGCGTACCGACGCGGCGCGCGGCTGATCGAGGTGAACCCGCAGGTGACGCCGCTGACGGAGCTGTGCTCGGCCGTGTTGCGCGCGCCTTCGGGCGAAGCGCTGCCGAAGCTGGTCGAGCGGACGCGGGAGATCGCCCGCGTGGATAGTTGACCCGCCACAGCTTGACAGGCTGGACCCTCCGCTATAAGGTCTCCTCGCCTACACTATTGCGACGGAAGGCAGACATGAAGTACCGCGGAAGCTTGTCCGGGCTTGCGATCCTGGCCGCACTCGTAGCCGCGGGTCTTCTCCCCGCCCACGCCGCTGCTCCTGCTGTGCCAGAGCCGGTTGTGGTTCGAGGGACGCTACAAGTTGGTGTCGGCGACGACTTTGCGCATGACAAGACCTCTTACTCGTTCGTCCTGCAAACGAGCGCGGGCAGACAGATACCCTTGGCACTTGGTGCGCAGGCCGAGGCGGCGCGAGGGCTCGCAGGTAAGCGAGTGAGCGTTACTGGCTTGCTGCGTACGCGCGGGTTGGCTGTCGAGCAGCTCCAGGCAGAACCGGTCCGAGCGGCGGCAGGGACGGCGGTTGTGCCTGGACAACGTCGCGTTCTGGTGATGCTGCTGAACTTTCTCAACGACGCGAGCGAACCCTGGAGTCCTCAGGAGGCTCGGGAACTCGTGTTCACAGGTGATGCCTCGGTCAATGCGTACTATCAGGAGGTGTCGGGCGGAACCGTATCCCTGACGGGCGCGCGGCAGCCTGACGGCGACATCTTCGGCTGGTACACCGTGCCCTACAACAACACAGGGTGCCGGATCTATGACTGGAGAGACGCTGTCAGCGCCGCGGCTACGGCGAACGGCTACGATCTCAGCGCCTACGACCATGTCATCTTCATGTTCCCGCACACATCGTGTGGATGGGGCGGCTTCGCGTGGTTCCTGCACCGGCATTCGTACATCAATGGTGCGCCCACTCTTCGCGTTGTGGCGCACGAGATCGGCCATAACCTGGGCCTCTACCACGCTGCGAGCCGGACCTGCGTCAACTCGTTGGGGCAGCGGGTCGCTGTCGGAGGGACGTGTACGGGTGATGGATACGGTGACCCATTCGACATCATGGGCGGGGCTCTGACGCGCCACTTTCACGGCCGCCATAAGGGCCAGTTGGAGCTCCTTCCCCCGGCGAACATCCTGGCGACTTCGCCCGGTGAGCAGACGGTGACGCTCGCATCGAGTGAAGAGCCTCTCGTTGGGCAGGCGCAGGAGATCCGGATACCGCGATGGATGGATTCGACGAAGACGGAATACTACTCACTTGACTTCCGCCAGCCGTACGGAGCGTATTTCGATGACTTCCTGCCCGGCGACCCGGCCGTGAGTGGCGTCGCCATCCGCATGACGCCCGATCCTTCGAGCACGAGCTGGCTGCTCGACGCAACACCGGCCACAGCGACCTTCGCCGATGCGCCGCTGCCCGTGGGCGAGACGTTTAGCGACCAAATGGCGGCCATCTCTATTACCACGCTCGATGTCTCACCGTCGGGGGTAACCGTTCGTATCGTGACGGACGACGATACGGACGGCGACGGTTGCTCAGACGCACGGGAGCAGCAGGCAGGGGCGAATGCTGACAGCGGAGGGGGCCGCGATCCGGCCTACCTCTGGGACTTCTATGACATCGCCGACCCCAATGCGAATCCACAACGGGATAAGGTCGTCAGTGTCGGCGATATCGTTCGCCTGATTGGCCGCTTTGGAACTAGCGACGCGTACGGTGGGGCGCCTATCAACCGAAACTCCGACCCGTTCCTATCGATTCCTACTGCGGGCTACCACCCCATCTTCGACCGGACGTTGAGGGGGCAAGACCCGTGGGACACCGGCCCCCCGAATGGGTCGATCACAGTCGAAGATATCATCCTGGTCGTTCAGCAGTTCGGGCATAGCTGCCTGTAAGGTGCCATTCTCGTATTGACCCAAGCGAAGAGGGCTGCTAGCCTGAACAAAGGCAGGGAGAAGATGAGGAAGACGCAACGAAATTCGATGTCGGCAACCGCGCCCTCGTGTTCGGGGGTGCGGGCGACTGCTGGTGTGGGTCACCGGACCTGAACCGTTCTGGTGTACGTCCAACAGCCCACTGCCGGCCGGTAGCGGGCTGTTTTATTGTGGAGACTGAACGATGACGACCGAGGCACAGGAGATTCAAGGACAGGTGCGACAGCGCATAACCATCGAAACGGCGGGTTCGTGCCCCACCTGCGGGGCCATTGTGCCCGAGGGCTTCCGGTTCTGCGGGCAATGCGGCCGCGCCCTTGCGGCGGCGCTTGCGCCGATGCCAGGCGACGTCGTCACGATCGCGTTCACCGACCTCGAGGGCTACACCAGGTTCGCCAGCCAGGCGCAACGGGACGAGGTGCGCGACCTGATCCTGGACTACCACGGACTGGTGCGCGAGCAGGTCAGCCGGCGTGGTGGCTTCGAGGTGAAGCAGACGGGCGATGGGTTCATGGTCGCCTTCTCTAGCGCGGCGCGCGCGGTGCAGTTCTCTGTGGACGTGCAGCGAGCGATGGATATCCACCGGCACCCGCACCGGCTGCGCGTCTGCATCGGCCTGAACAGCGGCGACGCGATCCGCGAGGGAGGCGACTTCTTCGGCCACACGGTGAACATCGCGTCGCGCATCGCCGACCGGGCGGTCGGCGGGCAGGTGCTCGCCTCCGAGGCGACGCGGGTGTTCGCGGGCTTCGTGGAAGGCGTCGATTTCGTCGACGCCGGCCGGCGCAGCTTCCGCGGGCTGCGTGGCCGCCACCGCCTGTACGAGGTGCGCTGGGCCGACTGGGACAGCTAGGGCGGCGGGCCGCCCTAGGTTTGCTGTGGAAGCGTCCTAAGGGACGCTGGTCTCTTCCTTCTCGATCAGCTTGAAGTCCGCCTCGTTGAGGGGGATCAGCTCGCCCTTGCGATACGAGTCGAACAGGGTGAAGAGGTCGCGCTTGTGGGGGCGCTTCCGGCCGATTGGGCAGGCTTCCCACGCCTCGTAATCTTCGTCGCAGTAGCCCGAACGACGCTCGCCACACTTGGGCTGGAGGTACATGCCAAGCTCCGGAAAGCGCCGGTTCACGTCCGCGCGCATGAGCGCGGCGACCTTGCGGAACTCCCACTGCGCGCGTGTGCAGAGGCGCAGGTCGCAGATGTGGAGCAGCTCCTGGAAGTTGACGACGACCTTGAAGTTCGTGCTCGTCGCGTTCGGGAGGAGGAAGCGGGCGTCCTCAGCGGGTACGCCGGCGTCGAGCAACTCCTGGTAGAGCCGGCCGATGTCCTCGAACGCAGCCTGCATCTTGTCGGCCATGCCGGCGCGCTGGACCGATTGCGGAACGGTGTACGGGAAGCTGGCATCCTTGAACTTCACGTAGCGCTGGCTCTGCTGCTCGAAGCTGATGCCGACCCGGTGTCGGACGAACTGGTGGCTGAAGGCGCGGCTCACGCCCGAGATGCCGAACTCGAACGAAACCTGCTCGAGGGGCGAAGCGTGGCCCGTCTGGAGTCGCCGCTCGATGAAGTCCGTCATCTGCTCGCGCGTGATGCGCCCGTCGTCGATGCGGCGGGTGATCTGCATGGGCGTGAGCGATGAGTAGGCCGTCCGGTAGGCGATGTAGAGCGACCGGATGGGGTCTTCGGTGTGGTCGAGCAGCTTGACCTGGATGGACACGGGGCACCTCGTGTTCGGGAATGCGCGATGAGCGCACGAACATTGTAGCGCCTCGTCCTGGGAGGCGGGCGGTGTTATGTCGGAGGCGGCAGGAAAAGTTCGCGCTAGAGGTTGACGAAGGCGGCGCCCTGCCAGAGGAGGGTCGCCAGCGCTCCTGCCGCGATGAAGGGTGCGTACGGGATCGGCTCGCCGCGCTTGCGAAGGCCGGTGATCAGGAGGAGCGCCGCCGCGCCGCCGCCCAGGAGCGACATGAAGAGCAGGGCGGGCACCAGGTTCGTGAAGCCGAGCGCCAGCCCGACGAACGCCGCAAGCTTGACGTCGCCCATGCCCATGCCGACACCGCCGGTGAAGAGCGCGGGCAGGAGCAGCACCCCGCCGGCGAGGAGGCCGCCTCCGAGCACCTCCTTGACGTCGGCGTCCGGCATCACCGCGCCAACGAACATCGCGCCGACGATCGCCGGGTAGGTGATCACGTTGGGCACGCGATAGCTGAGCGCATCGGTGGCGGCGCAGGCCACGAAGACGCAGATGTACGCGGTGATGATCGCGAGGTGCGACGCTTTGTCGTATTGCCCGCCGGCGACGGCGAACAGCGCCGCCGTCGTCGCGACGATGACGAGGCGACGTGTCCATGTCTGGAGCGGTGATGCGACGACGAGCGAGCCGGTCTCGGTGTGAAACGCCGGGAAGGTCGGGACGGGTTCGGGCGCTTCCGGTTCGTCCGGCTCGTCGTCACCGTGGTCGGGGCGCACGGCGAGGCGCACGACGAGCGCGTCGAGCGCAAGGCCGACGGCAAGGCCGATCAGCGCGAGAAGGAGGGGCGTCATCACATAAGGATACTCGGCGGACGCGCCAGAGGTCAGTAGGTGAACGCCCTAACGGCTAATGGACGTCCAGCCAGCCCGCACCGACAGCGTGCGAACCGCCGGGCGTTCGTTGCCACGCGAAGACTTGGAAGCTGTCGCCGAAAGCGATGGTGAGCTGGTTGCCGTGAGACGTTTCGAACTTGTTCTTGAGCACGAACTCGAACATTACATCTCCGTTCGAAGGCTGAAGTTCGCCCAGCCTGACCTTGTCGGCATCGCGCAACTGGATGGCGGAGAGATTCGCCGGCTCGTCGGTAAGCAAGAAGAACGTGATGGGCTCGTCGGGGTCCAGTCTGTCGCGGTGACCGTGATCGTCTCCCCGATGCGCGCGTCCTCTGGCCAGAAACAGACGTCAGCTCCTGATGTGATGTTGAGCGAGCCGTCGGGGCGGTGCACGCAGTCCGCGTCTGCCGCAGAGAGAGGCGTGACAACTGGCGCCGGCTTCGCGTCGCTGCCACCGCCGCAGGCAATACCAAGGAGCGTGGTCGCAATGAGAAGGAAGCCGCCAACGATGATCGCCCGCATGGGATCAGTCTACGTTACTTCTGCCAGTGGCGCAGCATGAGCGAGGCCCTTAGGCGCGCGTGGTTGCGGGGAGCGCTTGGCCGATTCTACAGGTTGACCCAATGCCCATTAACCCGCGCCTGCACCCTGTGAACGCTGGTGTTGTAGATCAACATGCCGTTGACCGCCGACAGTGCGTTCCTCTGCGTTGCGCTGAGTTTCGGCAACAGCAGGGGACCACCTTCCACTTTGAGAGCTATAGCGCGGTTGGCCGCCGAGGCGTGAACGCCGACCTTGCCGTTACCCGAGGCGTGGCCGCGCACGCCTGTCTTGCCATCGCCGCGTACACCGGCGGCCGTGTTACTCCGGCCAGCGACGCCAGGAGCACTGTTGCTTTCTCCGGCCACACCGGGGCCCGTAGTACCAACGCCGACCACGCCCGGGCCGCCGTTGTCGCCCGCGCCCAAGACGCCAACGGCGCCGAAGCCGTAGACGCCATAGGTGCCGGAACCCCCGACGCCAACCAGGTCGCCGCCCCCAAAGACGCCAAAGCCGTTGCCCACCACGCCTTGCGCGCTGACGCTGCCATCTCTAGCTGCGGCAGTCGGCACGTTGCTGACAAAGAAGCGGAGATCGCGCAGGCGCTCGCGGAGAAGTTCGGCCGCCCCGCCCTGGCCGGACATCGCGATTACAGATGTCGACGCAATGCCGCCGACCCCCACAGGCACCAAATCGGGAGTTCCAGGGTTTGGGTTGAGCCCCGTTAGGACAGCATCGGCGACGTTGCCAGTAAGGGTCGTGGTCGATCCGGGGAGGGCAACGTTCTCCTCGCCCACGTGGAACACGTTGGTGCCGTCATGCGCAGCTTCGGCGGGGGAATCCCTGCCCACCGCTGCAGCGAGAGCCGCCGCTCCTCCCGCGCCCATGAGAGCCAAGAGGCCGCGGCGACTTTTCTTCTCCTCCAGAGCTGGCAAGGGTGCTGTGTTCGGGTCAGTTGTAGGCTTGGTTTTCATGGTCCGCCTCCCTCATGTGATGTGGAGGCATGATAGTGGCGCCGACCAGCCTTGTCAACATTCTTGGTGGGAGGCGGTGCGAAGGGCGCGCCACGTGCGGTAGGGGCGACCATCTGGTCGCCAAGAGCGAGCAGCCGCTCGCCCCTACTCCGCGTATCGCCGTAACACCAAGGACGCGTTTTGGCCGCCGAGGCCGAAGGAGTTGGAGAGGACGATGTCCACTTGGTGCTTGCGCGCATCGTTCGGGACGTAGTCCAGGTCGCAGTCCGGGTCCGGGAACTCGTAGTTGATCGTGGGCGGCAGGATGTTGTCGCGGATGGTGAGCACGCTGGCGACCGCCTCGACGCCGCCCGCGCCCGCGCCGGAATGCCCGATCATCGACTTGATTGAGCTGATCGGCACGCGCCGCGCGACGTCTTCGCCGAACGCCCGCTTGATCGCGGCGGTCTCTGCCTTGTCGTTGAGCGGCGTTGAGGTGCCATGGGCGTTGATGTAGCTTACTTCTTCGGGCTGCACGCCGGCCGACTTCAGCGCGCGCGTCATC
This sequence comes from Dehalococcoidia bacterium, assembly GCA_049642385.1. Taxonomy (GTDB): domain Bacteria; phylum Chloroflexota; class Dehalococcoidia; order DSTF01; family RBG-16-68-14; genus JBAROU01. The sequence goes on from JBAROU010000063.1 coordinate 17,448, forward strand.
GCGAGCGCCTGGCCGGACGAATCTGGCGCGGTGTCGTCGGTCGCGTCGAAGGACCAACCGGCGCCGGCGAACTCGGCGAGGACGGTCGCGCCTCGGCTCCGGGCGTGCTCCTCCGATTCGAGGACGAGCATGCCGGAGCCTTCGCCCAGCACGAAGCCTGAGCGCTTGGCGTCGAAGGGGCGGGAGGCGTGCGCGGGGTCGTCGTTCCCCTCTTTCGTGAGCGCGCCGAGCACGGCCATCGCCGCGACGCCGACGGGGGTGATGATCGCTTCGGAGGCGCCAGCAACGAGGACATCGGCGGCGCCGACCCGGATCATGTTCAACGCCTGGCCGAGCGCGTCGGTACCAGAGGCACAGGCGGAGCTGATCGTCGTGTTCGGCCCGCGCACGCCCAGCACGCGGCCGACACGCGCGGCTGCCATGTAGCCGCCCAGTCGCGGCAGGAGCGTGGGGTCGACCTTGTGGGCGCCGCGCTCCGCGATTACTGTTTCTTGCCGGCCCATCTCGAATGGGGCACCGGACGAGGCGACGATGATGCCGATCTCGTCGCGCGTCTCTTCATTCACCTCCAGCTTCGCGGAGCAGAGCGCCTGTTTGCTGGCGGCGACGGCGAGCTGGGCGAAGCGGCCCGAACGGCGCGCCATCTTGTAGTCCATGTACTGCTGCGGGTCGAAGTCCTCCACCTCGGCGGCGATGCGCACCTGATACTTCGAAGCGTCGAAGAGCGTGATCGGGCCGATGCCGGTCTTGCCTGCGAGCAGGCTCTGCCAGAACGTTTCGACGTCGAGCCCCACGGGGCTGATCACGCCAAGGCCTGTGATGACAACGCGGCGGGGTTCGGGAGCGGGCATCGCCCTTAGGTTAGGCG
>JBAROU010000069.1:0-9487 GCA_049642385.1 Dehalococcoidia bacterium
GCTCAGGCAGGAGACCAACGAGTGACCGGACGCGCTCGATCTGCTCCGCGGGAGGTTCGTCGAGCGGGTTGACGCCAAGAGGAATAACCTTGCTCGGCGTGCTGGAGCCCGCGCGAGCTTGGAGTGCAGCCTTCGTTGCCGGGCTAATCGGCATCGTCACGTCTAGCCGAGACAGCGCGCGAGGAACCACAGACTGGTAGAGCCGGTTCCGATACGTCACGTCCAGCCCGCAGACGGACGCCGTTACAGGCAGTCCAGTGGAACGCTTCAGGGCTACCCCCAGCGGTGCCAGCAGCGCATCCGCGAGATGGATCGCCTGCACATCCTTTGTCCGCACTATGTAGGTTGCCCTTGCAAATGCATAGGGCAGGAAGGCGGGCAGAGCTTTCTTGCCATGCCGGTTTATGATCAAGGTAACGTCCGCCTGCTGAGAGAGATTGGTGGCGAGCTGGTGCGCAAAGTTCTCCATTCCGCCGAGCGTAGGCGGATACGCCCGGGCGACGAACAGGAGGCGAAGAGGCTCATCCCTTGTCATCTCAGCCCTGCGCACCTGCCTGAATGCCGCGAGTTGGTACGCCGTCCGGCCAAAAGCGATAGAGGCGAACGCGCTCGTTTCGGAACAGGAGCTGGAAGTGGTCGAGGTCGTCCAGCAAGACCTGTCGCAGGCCATCTGCCGGCATCTGATCGACATACGCCGGCGGAGGTGATTGGATAACGACGTAATCGACGCCGTAGCGTCGCAGTACCTCACGCGCCGCCTCGGGGCTGCGGGTGCCGATTGCGTCAATGACCCAGTTATTGCCGAAGTACGTTATCCAGGTGTAGTCACGCCGCAGGTACCACCCTGAACTGTACCACCGGCCGCTCAAGATCAAGGCGTCCTCTGGCACATGTTCCTGTACAAAGGCGCCGAGCTCTCTGTACGCGCGGCCCTTTTCTGTTCGGCTCTCCTCTTGGTGCACGAGATAGTCCACCAGCCCCGGCGTAACGAACATCGGCGCAATCGCGGCGATGACCAGCGCGCCGGAGACAGCACCGGCTGCCATCGAACCCGGCGTCAAGCGTTGTGAAACGAAACGATAGGTGCATGTGACGACCCACCAGATACCTAGACCCACGACAGCATAGAAGAGTACCCGCGATCCGACAATATAGCGCCAGTTGCCGTGGATCGTCATGTATTGCGTCATCTCGCACAGGAGATGCACAGGCGTGTAGGTCGCCAGAAAGAGACTCGAGCGATCGCCTCGCCGCACGAGAAACACCATTCCCGCCACGAACAAAACGATCGGTAGATAGTTAATCACAGGCGGCTGCCAGCGCGTCACATAAAGCGTCGCGGACCAAAAGCCCCGCAACCAATCGACTGCAGAAGCGTCGGGCGTGCTAATCGAGCTGAGATAGCCGTTTGCCTCGGGATCAGCCGTCAGATGCGGCGCCAGGCCAGGCAGCGCGAACTGCCCGTAACCGACGGTTCCTGTCATCGAGACGAGGTAGAGGAGAAACGGCAGTGAGACGAGCGCGGCAACAGCAAACATACAGGCGTGGTGACCGAACACAGCGCGAACCACGTCCCGCCTCGCGCCCCGCCATGCCTCTATCGCAAGGGAAGAACCAGCGTGCACGGCGACGAACGCCACGTACAGAAGCGCCGCTTGGCGAGTCGCCACGGCCAGGCCAAAACACAGGCCCGCAAGCAGTGCATGGCGTCGCGAGCGCTCGGACCAGGACCGCTGATAAAAGGCGAGGCCACCCACGTAGAACGCGATCATCATCGGCTCCATGAAGACCCACGTCATGATGGGTTGCGTTAACCAGTGCAAGAAGATCAAGGCAATCGCGAGAGCGATGGCCGGCCATGGGTGCGGTCGCAGCAAGTACACGATGCCAACGGCGATCGCCCCTGCACAGAGCGGCCCCATCATGAGCACGGCGCTCTCGCCACCAATCTTGAAGAACCCGGCCCCCACCAAGTGGTAGAGCGGCGTATATGAGTAAGGGAAGTACGCCTCGATCTCACCCCCGGGGCTGACGATCGCTGCGAAATGGGGTATCACCCTTGGCAAGTGACCGTTCGCGATCGTCTCCATCATGTAGAGATGCAGCGTCGCGTCACCTTCAGGCACCACCTGAAGCAACGTTCGAATCACAAAGTACGCGGCCACAACCGAGAAGGCGAGCGTCGGTGCCACCAGAGCGCGCCACGAAAATGTCCGGGGCGTGACCCGCGCGGGCGCGACTCTGAGAACGTCACCAATCTGTGACGCCGTCACCTCTTGCGTGGTCACGCTGCGCTCTTCGCCCCAATCCTCTGTGGCTTACTGAGCAGCCAGATGGAGCTGGGCATGGCAAGGTAGAAGCGTTGGGGCAGCGCAATAGGAAGTCCAGCGAACGGCAGGTTATCGTAGTCAAGCCGTGACAACGGAAGGATGTAGCTTGCTCCCTCGTGCTGTTTCAGCCGGTCCATCGACAGCTCTTTACGCAGCCTGCTCGTCCAACTCGGCGCTCTTGCTCTCCCCGTTGAGCGAGACCGGGAACGGGCGCTCGACTGACGGCTCGCTCGGTGGCAGAAGCGATGCGTTCACACGGTCCGCCGTGCGCAACATACGCAGCGGCACGCCCAAACGGTCTCCCAGGTCGACTAACGCCTTCGTGTCCTTCGGCAGGCACTTCCCGCCGTAGCCGCGATAGCCGCCCGCAAACACGTCGAAGTGAGACGAGCCGATGCGCGGGTCCGCGGCGACGGCGTCGGACACAATGTGGTAGTCGATATCGAGCGCGGTGGCGAGGTCGTAAATCTCGTTGGCGAAGCTCACCTTCATCGCCAAGAAGGAGTTCGTCATGTACTTCGCCATCTCCGCCTCGCGGGCGACCATGACGCGCTGGTAGGGCGCCGCTGGCAAGATCGAGAGGATCGACTCGGCCAGGTGGCGGCTCTGCGCGGTGTAGCCGACGAGCTGGCGGTCCGCATTGATGAAGTCTTCGCGCGCACTTGCTTCGCGCAGGAACTCCGGGTTGAACAAGAAACAGTGCTGCGAATATCGGTGCTGGTAAGCCTCTGTCGTGCCGGGCAGCACGGTCGACTTGATGACGACGACCTTCGAGCCCTGAAGCCGGCTCACGGCGTCTTCCAGCGCGCTCGAGTCGAACCCCATACCGGGACGGTACGGCGTCGGCACGCAGATAAAGATCACGTCCGATTCGTTTATCGACTCGTCAGACCCGATGTGCCGGTAAGGGTCGAAGCCCCGCATCGAGTAGCCACGGTTTTCGAAGTACGTGTGCACGGCATCGCCGACGACGCCGAGACCCATGATGCCCATAATGCTCTTGCCGTTCCTGCTAAGCGACATGCGCGGTCCTCCTCGAACGTTCCGTCTTCTTCCCATTTCTATGAGACGACCCGTTGCTCAGCGACACGTGGTCGCTCTGTTCGTCTTTCAAGCGATAGAGCGCGTCTTCGATCAGGCGCCGGTTCCAGCGAATCGCTGAGGCGAGTAGCCCCGCAATGAACATTTGCATCCCCAGAAACAACAGCGCAGAACCCGCCACGAGCGACTGGATATGGCCGTCGCCTTGGCCTTGCGCGAAGAAGTAGACGAAGCGCACGAAGGGCGCGCTGCCCGCCAAGGCGAACAGCATCCCGAGCGCCCCCCAAACATGAAGCGGCCGGTACAACGTGAACGAGTTCAGGATCACCAGCCCGGCGCGCCAGACATGGGTGGGCAGGCTGCGAATCAGCCGCGACGGCCGGCGAACTTCCCGCGCAGGCAGCGGGACGTTCGCGATAGCGAGCTGGCGGTCGAGCGCGTTGATCAGCGTCTCATGCGTGTATGTGTGGTCTGAGAGGACGTTGAGCGACAGCGCAGCCTCTCTTGTATAGGCTCGGAAGCCAGTCGAAACGTCGACGGCTGGCAATCGGAGCAGCCATTGCATAATCGCGTTGGCGATGCGGTTGCCGTATTTGTTTGCGGCCCGCATCTGCAGTCCCTTGAGCACCCGGCTCCCGATCGAAATATCAGCCTCGCCACGTAGGAGCGGCTGGATCAAGTCCGGGATTCGTGTCTGGTCGTAGTGATTGTCCGCGTCCGTGTTGACGATGATGTCCGCGCCGCGCGCGATGGACTCACGGAGCGCTGTGCGAAAGGCAGCCGCGAGTCCGCGGTTGCGCCCGTGGGAGACCACGTAGTCCGCGCCCGCCGCTAGCGCCGTCTCCACGGTGCGGTCGGTCGAGCCGTCGTCGACGACGAGGACGGTGACGCTGCTGATGCCGGCGATCACGCGCGGCACCTCGGCAATCACCTCAGCGATATGTTGCTCTTCGTTGTAAGCGGGGATTGTTACCGTTAGTCTCACGATTGGGAAGCCTCCTGCACTCCCGATGTTCGCAACGTTCTTCGCAAACGCAGTGTCTCATCAAGAGGAGATCCGTCTACGTTTGTGCCAGACTCCAGGCCCTGCATATGAGGGTTATCTGAGTTCTGGCCCGGATTTACTCTGAACGCCTCCGTGCGCTGAGTGCGCAACGGCTGAGGCGGTAGGCCGCTCAGGGCCCACCGTCTCGCCGTTGATGCTCAATCGTCTTGCTTACTGGTCTAGCGTGTGTCGCTTTCGCTGCACCGCAACAAAGCCGGTGCCGATCAGGGTCGCGCCTACCGCCGCCAGGGTCATGGCAAACACCAGGCTCGTCCCACCGTTGTCATTGGTGGAGATGCTCGCGCCCGCGCTGGGAAGCGAAGCCGGCGGCTGTGCGCCAGCGCCAACACCGGAGTTGACGTCCGTGCCTAGGCCCGGGTCCCCGCCGAGAGCGACGCCCGGTGAGCCCATGCTGAACGCCAGCAGGCCCATCAGCAATAGCAGCGCCCCAAACATCGTGACGACTTGTCCATTCTTGACCTTCATGTCCTTCCTCCTCCGCATTCAAGCGTTGCGGTACTTCCAGCGATCTCTCGTCGCTGGAGCCTGTCTTATATTCGACGCAATGCGGGGAATCTTTAGCGGAAGTGAGTAGAAATTTCCACTTTGCCGCGAATCGGCCGAGCGCCCCAGATTCACCAGGTTCTATACTGGGCCATGCCCTTAGAGAAGGCCTTCGCCATCAAGGCCCGGCCGCCCGCCATCTGGGACGCGCTTACGGGCGAGTTGCGTGTGGCCGATGAGGAGCACTACCGCGTGGAGCGAGCGATCACGAACCAGGAGCTCTCGCTCTGGGTGGAGCTTCAGGGCGGTATTACAGCTGCCCTGACCTACCGATTAATCCCGCACGACGACCACACGGAGGTGATCGCGACGATGTCGCCCGAGGGGTTTCGCTACGCTGTCTTTCGGATCATCACGTTCGGGCGATCCGATACAAACTATGAGATCCTGCTGGTTCAGGGACTGGCGAACCTGAAACGCGCCGTGGAAGGCGATACCGAAGACGAGGAACCAGACGCGAACTAAGCCGGGTCAAGCGCCAATATCGCGGTCGCGGCTATCGCCAGCACCTTACGCTCGCCATCGAAGGACAGCCGCTCCTGTGCCTCATGGAGCGGGAACCAGCGAGCTTCGTCCACTTCATCGTCATGATCTTCGGTGGACCCATCGGTGTAGCGAAGGAGGAAGAAGTGCACGAACTTGTGTACCCGCTCTGACCCCTGCCCGAAGTCCCAGACGTACCAGTATTCGATCTTCTCGAGCCGCTGAAGCAGCGTACCCGTAAGGCCCGTCTCCTCAGTGACTTCACGCTTAGCCGCCGCCTCCGGCGGTTCGCCATGTTCGATCAGGCCTTTTGGCAGCTGCCACGCTTTGCCCCCTTGCGTGGCGATAAGACAGACATCTGTCCCGCTCCCGCCCTGCCGGAAGATCACGCCTCCTGCCGAGATTTCGAGTCGTCTCCTCATGGGGGTGGCTCCTCGTTATCGTCGTCCTTCGCGTTCGCCGGCCGCTGAGCCGGGCGGCGACGCGCGGTGGCAGCAGCGCGTCGCGCCATCCGACCGAGGCGGTCCATCACGCGCCTGTTCAACGTGTCGGCTGGATAGCGCCCACGCGCGTTAGCTTCGCCTGCCGGCACGCCAGTAAGGATCTCAATCCCCTGATCCACGTTCGAGGCGGCCCAGACATGAAACCGGCCCTCTCGCACCGCATCGACGACGTCTTTGCGCAGCATGAGATGCTTCACGTTTTCGGTCGGGATCGTAACGCCCTGGTCGCCGGTTAGACCTTTCGCCTTGCAGACTTCATAGAACCCTTCGATCTTTTCGTTCACACCACCGATCGCCTGCACCTCGCCGCGCTGGTTCACCGAACCGGTGACGGCGATGCCCTGCCGAATCGGGACGTCCGCCACCGCCGAAAGCAGCGCATACAGCTCGGCCGCCGATGCGCTGTCGCCGTCGACCTCGCTGTACGTCTGCTCGAAGCCGATCGTGGCGGAGAGCGCGAGCGCGCGCTCTTGGGCGTACTTACCGTGCAGGTAGCCGTTCAGAATTGCGAAGCCTTTGCTGTGGAGCCGGCCCGACATCTGGATCTCGCGTTCGATGTTGACGACCTGGCCGCGACCGACCGACACACGCGCAGTGATCCGGCTCGGCCGGCCGAAGCGGTAATCGCCCAGGTCGTACACCGAGAGACCGTTCACCTGGCCGACGACCTCGCCTCGGGTATCGATGAAGACCGTGCCCTCTTCGATCAGCGCCTGCACGCGCTCTTCAATGAGGTTCGACCGATAGACCTTCTCATCGATGGCTCGCTCCACGTGCTCGCCGCGGACGAGCTCGCTCTCCTCCTTCGAGGCCCAGAAGTCCGCCTCCGTGAGCAGGTTGCCGATATCGATGAAGCGCGTCGAGAGCTTGTTCTGGTGCTCGATCAAGCGCGAGCCGTATTCGACGGCGCGGGCCACGGCTGTCCGGTGGAAGGGGCGAAGACCTTCCTGGCTCACGCGACTGCTGATGAATCCGGCGTAGAGCCCGACACAGTCCGGGCTGCGGTCCATCTCGACACCGAAGTCGGCCTTGACGCGAAACAGCTTCGGATAATCTTCATCGGATCGCGACAGCAGCGGGTGTATCCAGGGCTGCCCGATGAGCACGACTTTCACATCGAGCGGGATCGGTTGCGGCGTAAGCGTGGCGACAGGGATAGCGCTGAATTGCTCGCCCAGATTCTCGATACGGGCCTCCCGACAGCGCAGCGTGCGCTTGAGCGTCTCCCAGATGATGGGAACGGTCAGCAGATCCGTCGCCTGAAGGATGAGATATCCCCCGTTCGCTCGATGGACAGCACCTGCCTTGATCATCGTGTGGTCCGTGCTCACGGCACCGAACATTGAGCGGTAATCGACGCGACCGAACAGGTTGTAATACGTGGGGTTCTCTTCGATCACGACCGGCGCGCCCGCCTCCCCATCGCGCGATACGATCACGTTCACTCTGTAGCGCGTGAAGAACTCCTCTGCGGGCGGGCGCATCATCGCCGCTGGCGCGGCCTCCTGTTCTGTCGCGCGGAACATGTCGAGGTGTTCGGCGATGTCGTCCTGCACCTGCCTCAGGTACTCGATCGCCTTCGGGATGTCGACGTACTCCTGGCGCGGCTCATCGAGCAGTGGCGTGATTGCAAGCAATCCGACCATCTTGTCGAGGTCACGCACGCGTGCGGCCGCCTCCTTGTCCAGACGTCTCGCCTGCACCGTCGCCTGCGAAATCAGTGCGGGCAGATCTGACCCTTTCGCCTGGAGCGCGTTCCGGGTGTCCTCCGGCATCTCCATGAACTCATCGCGGCTCATTGGTGTGCCGTCTTCCTTTAGCGGCACCGTGGCCACGCCCATAGGCGTGATGTTGAGCGTGAAGCCACGCTTCCGCGCCTCCTCCTCCACGTGCGCGAACGCCTGGTCACGCTCGGTTTGGATGTCGCGCAGCAGCTCCTCGCGCTTCTCCGCGTAGGCATCGCTCTCGAAGTGTCGCGGTATCTCACGCCGCGACGCCTCGACGAAGGCGTCCATATCGCGCGCGAAGGCGTGGCCCCTGCCTGGCGGCAGGCTCATCACCGAAGGCGCGCGGTGGTCGGTGAAGTTGTAGACGTAGCACCAATCCGGCGGCGGCGGCCGTTCGGCGGCAACGCGCCCTACGACAGCGCGCAGCGTCGACGTGCGGCCCGTGCCCGCCGGCCCGGCGACGACGAGGTTGTAGCCGTCTGCCTCGATTTCCAGCCCGAACTCGATCGAGCGTAATGCCCGTTCCTGCCCTACCGTGCCATCGAGCGGCGCGACCTCGGCCGTCGTCTCGAAGCCAAGCTGCGAGGGATCGCAGGGACGGAACAGATCTTCCGTCGCCACGCGCCTATCGGGAGAGCCGTCTGTTGCCATGCGTCCTCCAGCGATTCGCTTCATGATAGGCACTCGCTGCGCTTGCGTCACGGCCCGCCCGTAGTATGATGCCAGCGACTTCGCGACCTGATGGAAGGAGCGCCTGGATGGAAATCGGACTGCATCTGCCTCACATGGGTCCGCTCGCGACGCGCGAAGGGCTCACCGGCTTCGCTCGGATGGCTGAGGAGCGCGGCTTCGAGTCGCTCTGGGTGAGCGACCACGTGATCATCCCACGCAACCTGAAGTCGCGCTATCCGTACAGCCGCGACGGCAGCTTCCCTTTGCCGCCCGAACTCCCCATGCTCGAACCGCTGGCGACGCTCCAGTTCGTAGCCGCCGTCACCGAGCGCGCCAAGCTAGGTACGACGATCCTCGTCGCTCCGATGCGCAATCCGATCGTCACGGCCAAACAGTTCGCCTCGATCGACGTGCTGTCGAGCGGCCGGCTGATCATCGGCGTGGGCGCTGGCTGGATGGCGGAAGAGTTCGAGATGCTCGGCGTCCCGTTCGCGAAGCGTGGCGCGCGCCTGGACGAGTACATCCAGCTCTTCAATGAACTCTACACCAAGGACGAGCCGTCGTTTCACGGCACGTTCTGGCAGATCGACGAGGTCGGCTTCGCGCCGAAGCCAGTGCAGAAACCGCACCCGCCGATCTGGGTCGGCGGCCACAGCGCGCCCGCGCTCCGACGAGCCGGCCGCCACGCCGACGCCTGGCACGCCGCATACGTCGGGCCGGACCTGCTGCGACAGCAGTTCCAGCAGGTGCGCGAGCACGCGGAAGCGGCCGGCCGCGACCCGAACAGCGTCGAGCTGACCGTGCGCACACGTCTGCCGCTGAACGACCCCGCGGCCGCGGTCGAGCAGCTCCAGCAGCTCCAGGAGCTGGGCGTGAAGCACCTGGTCACGGAGATCTTCACGATGGACCTCGAACGATCCGGGGAGCTAATGGACGTCCTGGCGAAAGACGTGCGACTAAAGGCAGGCGTGTAAGAAATCGCCACCACGCCTCGAAATGTGCGGCTGGACTGCTACTCGATGCCGCACGATTCCTCGTGCGGTCTAGGCCCACACTCCACTTTGATCTCCCCTAGGTCACTGCCGCTACAATGGGTCTGCCATGTGGGATTTCGGCCAGGCC
>JBAROU010000076.1:0-2571 GCA_049642385.1 Dehalococcoidia bacterium
AGGCTCCAATCGCCTGTGTAGCGAAAGCAGAGGTTGTAGATGCCGTCGGCGTGCTGTTCGAAAACCATCCCGAACTCCTCGGGGTCGATGTCGCGGGCCAGTGGACGCTGCAAGTCCTGTGGGTGACGATCCATGTCACCCAATACTGTCCGCAGGCACGGATCGGTTCCCAGAGTTCGGGCGAGAGTGCTTTTAGCCCCCTATATCGGGGTTAAAGACACTCTCGCGGGCGGGTCCTGTCGGAGCGCCCGCCTAGCCCGTCTCCGGCACCCGCGGCAGCTCGTGCTGCTCTTCCAGCACATGCTCGCCGCGGCGGATGATTCTGAGAGCGATCACTCCGGCCGCCAGCAGTGATGCGGTCGCCAGCGTGATCTGGACGCCGACCAGGCCCTCGCGACTCCAGTAGACGTCCTCGAGGTCGAGCAGCAAGGCCGACTCGTCCACGGTGAGACCGATGCCGATGCCAAGTGGGATCGCAAGCGTTTCGCGTGTGCGGGCGGAGTCAGTGAAGATCGCCGCCGCACCGGAGCCGAAGGCCAGCAGGATGCCAGGGATGAAGTGGTGGATGTGGCGTCGCCCGACGCGCACGTTGAAGAACAGCGGTACGCCCTTGCGCACGCCGAAGGTAGTCAAGCGGATGACGCTCGAGGAGATCACGAACGCCGACAGCAGGTTGAACAGGGCGGTCTCGCCGGCTTTCCCCTCGATGTAGCCGCGGCGGGCGACTTCGACCGTATCGAGTGCCGCGCGTGCGCCCTTTTGAATCACCTCGGGCGCACCCTCTGGTTCTTCCACCACGACCCGGCGGCGCCAGAGCCGGCCCAGCTCCCCGGCGGCGACAGCTCCCACAGTCGTGAGCGCCAGCATTCCCATGACCAGCGTGCGACGCTCGGAGCGATCCAGTCGCGCGAAGCTGCGCAACATCACCTCCACCTCGCCCAGAGGTCGTCATCGGCAACCTCTCGCACCTGCCGGGCCGGCACTCCCATAACCACGGCGCGCGGCGGCACGTCCTTCGTCACCACGGCACCGGCCGCCACGAAAGCCTCCTCGCCGATAACGATGCCGGGAGTGATGACGACACCGCCGCCAACCCGGCAACGCCGGCGCAGCACCGGACCCCTCAAGCGGTAGCTGGCGTCGTGACGGCCCATCGTGTCGTCGTTGGTGGTGACGACGCCCGGTGCAACAAACGCCTCGTCCTCGATCGTCGTGTGGGCAGTGATGTAGCAGTTCGTTTGTATGCGCACGGCCTCGCCGATCTGCACGTCATTCTCGACACTGGTGCCACGACCGATGAGGCTGCCGGAACCAACGCGCGAGCGCTCGCGGAGCTGGACCTGATCGCCCACGATCGCGCCGGATGCCACGTGGGCACCGGCATAGACGACCGCTCCAGCACAGATGACCGCGCGCGTCTCGACCACCAATGGCCCGTCGTCGCCAGCGCCGGCGGCCGTGGAAGCGCGGCCAAGTGATGGGCGCTTACCCAGCACGGCGCCGTCCCCAACCTTGCAGCCTTCGGCCAGGCGCGTGCCGCTGTGCAGAACGACATTCGCCCCCAGCTCCACATCCTTTCCGAGCTCCACCTCGTGACCAAGCATCAGGCCGGGCGCAAGATCGGAAGAGTGAACGCACGCCTTCACGCCGGCTTGCCCGTGACCGGCTCGAGCCGCTGAATCGTGCCACCTGAGTCGAGCGAACGCTGTAGCCCTTCCAGCACCCGCACGACCCGCAGCGCGCTAGCCGGGCCCGACCGTGGCACCGCACCGCTACGCAGACAGTCGAGGAAGTGGCGGCATTCGATCCTCAGGGGCTCCTCATTCGAGATCTGAGGACTGGTGACGTCGCCGGAACGGGTGATGTATTCGCCGTAGTTGTGGAAGTCCGGGTCAAACCCCTTGTCATAGACGTTCAGCTTGCGCTCGAGCGCCATGTCGTCGAACGTCGCCATGCGCTTCGATCCGACCACCGTGAACTTGCGCTCCTTGTGCGGATCGAGCCAGGACAGATGCATGTGCGCGACCCGGCCACTCGGGAAACGCAGGTAGCAGAACACAACGTCTTCCACCCCGGGCCGAACGAACGACATCCCGTGCGAGAGGACTTCGACCGGTTGCTCGCCATCGAACAGATAGAGCAACACCGACGCGTCGTGAGCGCCAAGACTCCAGAGCGCGTTCTCGTCCTGCCGGATCTTGCCGAGGTTGAGACGGTTCGAATAGATGTAGTAGACGTCGCCCAGCTCACCGGAGTCTGCGACTTCCTTGAGCTTGGCTACACCAGGGTGATACTCGAGCAGGTGCCCGACCATCAGGGTGCGTTGCGTTTCGCTCGCCGCGTCCACGACGGTCTGAGCCTCCGTCAGCGATTGGGCGAGCGGCTTCTCGACAAAGCAGTGCTTGCCGGCATGCAACACCTCGCTTGCCAGCACCGCATGCGAGGGAACATCCGTAGCGACGACCACAGCGTCGAGTGCATCGTCGGATAGCAGCTCAGCGTGGTCGGTGGTGAAGCGGGTCGCGGGAAAGGTGCGAGCCCAGCGCTCGAGCGCAGATTCCGATGCGTCGC
>JBAROU010000079.1:0-38443 GCA_049642385.1 Dehalococcoidia bacterium
GCGTTAAAGCAGCGGATCGACACTAATATGCAGGCAATCAACGACCTCATGGCGGAAGGCCGAGAGTTGCGAGAGAGCATTACAGATGAATTCGATCCTCGCCCATACGAGGAGTGGGAGCAACGGACTTATGGGTGGCTGGAGGAAAATGCGCAAGAATTCAAGGAGCAATTTCGCAATGAGTTCGTGGCGGGTGGGCAACAATGGCCTGGGTCACTGAACAATCCGCTAGCCGCTGATTGGGTGAATAAGATTGATCGCAGACGCGCTGCACTCAGTAGCGCACTTGAATACTTCAGGAATCAGCATAAGGTATTGCGATGATCTATGAATGATGCCCACGAGATTGCCTGGCTCGGCGTCGGCGCGTCGACGCCGACACCCTCTCCCGAATCAATTCCCGGCATGGCAGATTCCCCGTTCCCTATCCGTTGACGACGGCGCTCGCCGCCCCGACGATCACCTTCGTGCCGTCCTGCTTCTCCACCCACACCTCGCACTGGGCGCGCCGGCGGGCGCCCTCTGGCGTGAACTCGCGCACCACCCCGCGCACGACCGCCCCGCCGTCGCCGCCCCAGAGCACGTTCACCAGTCGCACATCCATCCGTCCGCCGGCGAACCAGCCCTCGCCGAAGCGCCGCGTCATCAGCTCCGAAACGAAGCAGATCGGCATCATGCCCTGCACGACGATGTCCGGAAATCCCAGCTTCTTCGCCGCCTCAACGTCGTTGTGGTAGCTCCTGCCCGGCGAGAACGCGCGGCACATCTCCAGCGTCACCGTCTTCTCCAGCGGCTCGATTGTCTCCTCGACATCCCCCTCCCCGATCTCGAAGCGGCGCGCGGATGACTTCTCGCGCTCCTTGTCCACCGCCAGCCCTTGCTTCGACTCATCGAGCAGGAAACTCTGGTGCGTGCGGCCGCGGTTGAGCAGCCGGCCATCCGCCGAAGAGACCTGCACCTCGTTCACCACGTAATCGCGGTTGCGTTTGATGTAGCGGTCGACGATGGTCGAACGCGTCGTGACGGCGTCGCTCACCGTGATCGGCGCGAACAGCTCCCACTCCTGTCGAGCGTGCAGGTTGCCCCAGACGTTCGGCAGGTACCACTCGTCATAGCGATAGACCTCGGAGTGCAGCAGCAGCGCCGGCGCGATCGGCGCCCCGAAGGGCGAGCCGCCCGTGTACCACGGGTTGCCGTCGTCGACGCCATCGATGTAGTCGCGCACGAGCTCTGGTGTGATCTCGTGCGCGCTGCTGCCGAGATCGAGGCCTACCGGTAGCTCACCCTTCGCAATGGAGACCATGATTGCGTCCTCCGTATACCGACGATCGAGCGCTGCCGTCTAGCTCGCGGCCGGCGGCTCTGGGCGGCTAACGACGTCGAGGATTCGCCTGACGATCAGCTCGACCTGCTTGTCTTGTTCATCCAGGTGCTTGAGGATCGGCTGGATGTGGCGCGAATCGATCCGCTCGATCACTCGCTCGATCAGCTTCTCCTCGGCGTCCAGGCGCTTCTCTTCGTTGTAAATGCCCTGCAGCATCCGGTCCTGGTTCTCGGTAATGCGGTTCGATGCGTTCCCGAGCAGGAACACCATGAGGCACGTAACGATGGGCGTGCCGGTGTTGATGATCAGCTGCCAGGTGGTGCTGAACCCGGTAAACGGCCCCGTCAGCGCCCAGAGGATGACGATGCTGATCGCCAGCGCAAACGCGATCGGATTCCCAACTGCGACGGACATGAAGTCGGCAATGCGTTCGAACGGGCTCTGCGGGGGTCTGGTGGTGGACGGGTTCGACATGGCGTGGGCCTCCTGGCGTGACTTCGATTCGTATCATACAGCGCCCTCGGCCGCCGTGCGTTATCAGTCGGGTCGCTCTGCCCGGCCAGATTCCTCGGCGTCCCGGACGAACAGGCGGCGAATGAACTGCACCACATGGTGGCGCAGCGGGCGCGACTGGCTACCGGGGGCGGTAGCGTAGTCGCCGCGCATGACACGTGGGTACTCCACCGCGAACTCGGCACCAAGCAGCAGAATGCTGGACGAGAGATACGTCCACAGCAAGAACAGCAGGATCCCGCCCAGCGCTCCGTACGCGCCGGCGAAGTTGTTGAAGTTGGCGATGTACAGCGCGTAGCCGTTCTTCAGTGCTTCGAACAGCACCGTGGCCAGCAGGGCGCCCGGCAGCACGTCGCGGAAGCGCGTCTCTACGTTTGGCACGAATCGATACAGTAGCAGGAATACCGTGAACGAGAAGATCGCGGGCAGTACGAACGGCAGGACCGACCAAAAGAGGCCGGTGCCGGTGGAGAGCGGCCCCAGCGCGTCGTCACTCAGTTCCCGAAACGTTCGCAGTGCAGCCGTCCCCGCGACCGAGAGGCCCAGCATCGCGCCGAGGCCCAGCACCATGCCCAGGTCGAGCACCTTCTGCTGTACGAGCGGCCGGTGGACCTCCGTGTTCCAGGCGATGTTGAGCGACTTTCGCACCGCCCCGAACATCGCCGATGCCGACCACGCCATGCCCACGAGGCCGACGATGGTGAGCGCCCCGCTCACGTCCGAGACGCCGCGGATGGTATCGATCACCGCGTTGTCGCTACGAACGGCGATCTGGTCGGAGCGAAGGACGCGCCCCGCGATCGTGACCGACTCGCCCGCATCGACCTGCGTGGCGAGCTGGTCTGCTTCGGCCTGGCGTTCAGGCGTCCCTATCGAAGTCAGCTCGGCTGTGACCTGGTCCACGCTCGCCTGCCCGTACTTCGCTGCGATGTCGGCCTCAGCGCCACTGGCGAGCTGGAACGTCGGCGTGCCGGCCTCGACGTCCAGGAAGTCGACGACCTCGCTCGAGACGTCCTCCTGTAGCTGTTCGTCGCGCACGACCATCCCGAAGATCGAGACCAGGAAGATCGCCAGCGGGATGATCGAAAACAGGACGTAGTAGGAGATGGCGGCCGCCATGTGCGAACAGTTATTGCGGCTGTATTCCTGCGCCGTGCGCCGGGTGAGCTGCCAGAGCGTTTTCGCGAAACGCGTCAGGTTAGGCATAAGCCCCTACTGAACAGTCTCGCAGGGACGGAGCGGCGCTGTCAAAAGCGGAAGGCCAGGCACAGCGCCTGGCCTTCGCATCGAATCTAAGGTGTGTGGTTAGCTCGCGCCGGCGCCGACGGCGAACTCCGTCTCGATCTTGGCAGATGAGTCGAAGAAGTGCTGCAGGCTCTGGTTGAAGCGGTAGAACGCGTCGCGCCGGTAACCGTCGAAGGAGCGCGCGAAGCCCTCCGGCATGTTCAGGTCCAGCGTGTTCAGGGTGTGCGTCAGGTCGGCCGAGCCGTGCTGCTTGATGTTCTTGAGCATCTCCTGCCACTCCCCCGGCGACTGCTCCAGCCAGAAATCGACGTCGCGGAGCGCGTTCTCGGCGATCTCGCGCACGCTGGCGCACTCGAACGCCTCGAAGTCGATCTCGTAGAGCTGCTCACCCACCTTCACGCCCACCTTGGCGTCGACGGTACCCAGGTGGCGAAACGCGTCATCGTTGTTCACCAGGTCTTTGATCGCTTCGAACCACTGGACGGATGGAAACTTCGGCATGCTCAACCTCCTACCTTTCGATTCGTCTGTATTACGCGCCGGCGGCGGCAGGCGCCTCGGCGTACGCGCGGAGCGCCGGAAAGAGCCGGTCCGCACGGTCCATCGTCGCCCACTCCAGGCGCTCCAGGTACTGCTGCACTTGACGACGACGCATCGCTTCGTAGATCTGTAGTCCTGCCTGGATCTTGTCCTTGCTCCCGGCGAACAGGATAGCGAACGCCTCGCGGGTGGCCGTATCGCGGTCGTCCGAGCAGAGCATCGCTTCGCCCTTGTCGAGGTAGCGCTCGAGCTCTTGCCGGCGGTCTGGCCGGTTGAGCAGGACGTACTTGAGGTGCGCCAGCCCGTACGCGATGTGACGCGCTTTGTCCTGCATGCCCATGCGGAAGATGTACTGCTCGGCCACCGTCGGCGCGTACTTCTCACCAAACTCGTACTGAACGAGCGTGAAGCCGTCTTGCAGGATCATCTGCACCATCACCATCTCGGTGAAGTTGCGTGCGTCCGTCACCGAGCGGAAGCTCCAGCCGGTGCTCTGGATGCCCAGCCCGCCACCGTTGCTCAGGGCGCGTTTGCGAAACACTTCCGCGTGGCGCGCGCCCTCAAAGACCACGGTGGCCAGGTAAAGTTTCACTTCGTGGTAGCCGTAGCTAAGCTCCGGCTCCCAGCCCGAAATGACGTCCGCCTCCAGTTGCGCCTTCTCGCTGAAGTGCGTGCAGAGCTGGCAGATCGCCCGCTCGACATCGTCCGGAAGGGGCTTCATCGCATCCCATGGAACGTCGGTCGATGGCCGCCAGCGACGCTGGATCGCCTCTTCATAGAGATCGCCGGCATTGTCCGCCCACAGCTCCTGCTTCTCGTAAATCGAGTAGCCCATACCTTCGACGCCGGCAATGGCGACGGCGCCGCGCGGTAGCTCTGTCTGGTGTTCCCAGCGGTCGGGAACTTCGCCGTAACGCCCGACGTTGATCGCCTCGATCGTAAGGCCCTTCTTCGTCGGCCGAGCGCGAGTGCCCCACTCCGTCGGGACGTTCATCCAGGCCATCGTCAGCTCGGGCGTGCCCGCTGCCGGGCCGCCCTGGCCTTGGGCAGCCATGAACTCGCGCGCTTGCTCCGCCGAAATGCCCATGCTCATGAAGCGAGTGAGGTCGGCAGGCTGGGCGCCCTGCTCCAGCGCCTGCCTAACGAGGTCCTCCGGCCAGCCAGCGATTCGTGCTCGCTCGGCAAGGTCCTCTGGGATTT
Organism: Dehalococcoidia bacterium; assembly: GCA_049642385.1. GTDB lineage: Bacteria > Chloroflexota > Dehalococcoidia > DSTF01 > RBG-16-68-14 > JBAROU01. The sequence continues at coordinate 4,823 of JBAROU010000079.1, forward strand.
CGACGCTGGGAGCGGCGGGTTCGTCAGCCATCGTCGTTCTCCTTAGTAAGGGTTCGCTTGGTAATGAGAAAGGACAAAAGTTGCGCGGCCTCGCGGGCTGCGCGAGCATCTTGCCGTATCGTCGGGGGTTACGTCAAGGCTCGGGTGGAGCCACCTTCTGCCAGCGCGCGATAATAATGTCCGCTCGTGACGGTACACGGGTCGCGACTCGATCCAAGGCCGAGAGCAAGCCTGTCGCGAGCCGGGCGGGCATGCGCTCGAGGATGTTGCTCCAGCCGTAGCAGAGCCACATCAGAGAGACGCCACGGCACCGTTCGAGCCGGAGGCCATCCACGCCCAAGCTGCGCACGAATCGCAGATCGCCCTTGTGGAGATGGTCGGGCGGCGGTGTCCAGTGCGGGCGATCCGGCGGTATCGTTCTGCGCAGAACATCGCGCGCCAGCCGGTAGTAGGATCGACTAAGAAGGCACGAAAAACTCTCGTAGTTGGCAAGCACCACAACGACTCGCCCGCCGACTTTCACGATACGAGCCGCCTCGCGCATGAAATCGAGCGGGTCGACAAAGTGGTCCAGCGCGCTGTTGCAGACCACGCACTCGAAGCTTTCGCTTTGAATCGGCAGGGATTCACCGATGCCTCTCACGAGCACCGTACGGTCAGCCGGATAGAGCCACCGGCTGAGGCCGAGCATCTCCGGAGACGGATCCAGGCCCCACGATTCCACACCCTGTCGGTGAGCCTCCACGCCGAGCTGGCCCGTTCCGCACGCCACGTCCAGCATCCGTCCGTTAGACGTCAGGCCCTCACGGACCAGCTCTTCGTTCACGCGCTGTCGGACAAAAATGCTGTCTATGCGCGGCGTCTTGGGGAAGTCGTCGACCGAGTAGTTGAGCTGAAAGGAAGCGTCTGCGGAGGCCGGACGCTCTGAGACCACAGCCATGGAATGCCCCTTTTCAGACCAGCAGCGTCTAGCGCTGCATGATCTGCAAGCGAAAATCACTAGGACGGGGACTGGAATCCTATTCCACCAGCACTGGTGACGAAGATACTACGCGTCTCATATTTTGTCAAGCGTCGTCGTTCCTTGTCGATTTTGGCCCAGGCTTGACACGTGATCCCGACCTCGTTACGTTGGCGACAGGTATGGGCACGCCCCTCGCTGAGCGCTCGCCTGTCGCCCGGTCGCGAGCCTCTGGCAAACCCCTCCTCGAACCTATCGATCTTGTGTGGCTCGCCATTGTCGTGGCCGCCGCGGTTGTGCTGCGCGCCCTTTGGGTCGCCTACGTGAACGTCGACCCGACCGACGGCCGTTTCGACGACAGCGTCTTCTATCACCGCGTCGCGACGTACCTTGCCGACGGTATGGGGTACGTCGACCCCTACGGTCGCGGGGCGACGGCGCAGTGGCCGCCGGGCTATCCGGTCGCGTTGGCGGCGCTCTACAAGGCCTTCGGCGTGCAGCTTTGGCTGGCGAAGGCCCTCAACATCGCCGCCGCGGCCGTGACCATTGCCGCCACGTATCTGTTGGCGCGCCAGATCTTCGATCGACGCGTCGCGTCTCTTGCGGCGCTGCTGCTGGCCTTCTTTCCAGGCCTGATCTTCTTTTCCACGCTGGTCTACGCCGAGACCCTGTTCGGCATGCTTTTCATGCTGGTGCTGCTGCTCGAATTCATATGGACGCTGCGAGGAGATCAGGCCCGCTGGTGGCAAATGCTTGCAATAGGCGTGCTGATCGGCTGGGCCACGCTCGTGCGCGTCGAGGGGTTAGCCCTCGCGTTGATCCTCATGCCCATGTGGGTGCTAAGCATTCGGCCGTGGCGCACGGCGGCCCGGTACAGCGCTTTCGTTGCGTTGGGCGTAATTCTTGCCCTCACCCCGTGGACGGTCCGCAATGCCGTGGAGTTTCACGAACTCATCCCACTGCGCACGAACGCGGGTAACGCCCTCGCGAACGCGGCGAACCCGGATGTCAAAGGCATCAGGGTAGGCAGCGATGAGGACAGCTCTGTGTCGAAAGGGCTCCGCGAGCAGGTGACACAGCCCTGGCGTATCTTTACGCTCGCCGGGCGCAAGATCGGCGACCTGTACGAGAACGATAGCGACGGCATCCGACTGATCCAGGCCGGGCCGCCGGTCGATTCGTCGCTGTGGGAGACCTTCGAGCGGCCGCTCACCGACGATCAAGCCAACTTCTGGCGCAAGCTCGCCGATCGCTACTTCTTTGCCGCGGGCGCGGCCGCGCTGGCGGGCGTTGCAGTGTGTCTCCTTCGGCGGAACCGCGCTGCGCTGCTGCTGATTGTGACCGGCCTGGGTTGGACGTTGTTCTTCGCCTTCTTCAATCCCGTATCGAGATACCACTTCCCGCTCGCGCCAGTGATCTCCATCCTTGCCGCCGCATTCGCGATCTTCGTCTTGGATACGATGAGCGCGCGGTTCCGGCGTCGCCGACAACCGGGCTGATACCTCAAGCCGACCTGTATCGTGAACGATGCATGTCCACGTCGCGATCAAGCGACGCGCAGCTCGTACGAGATATCCATCTCTTCGGGGTGTTCTCCTCGTTACTGTGTTAGGACGCCGCCTCCTCCTTCGGGGCGAACTGGTTCTTCAAGTCCTTCGTTACCGCCGCTGGCATCTGCTTCGAGAGGTCGTCCAGCGTCCATGGCTGGTCGCTGCGAACGTCCGCGACGATCGATGGCAGGCTGTACAGGCCGATCTGGTTGCCCGCCACCAGGAAGTCGCGACCGTTCACGTTCGCCGCCTCGTCCGTGCACAGCCAGACCACCATAGGCGCGACTGCTTCCGGCGGGTTCGTCTTCTCGAAATTCTCCAAGGCCTGCAGCTGCATGCCGGCCGCCCCCCCGCGCTTGGCGGCTTCTCTCATGTCGTCGCTGATGACCAAACGCGTTCCGGCGCGCGGGCGTATCGCGTTGCAGCGCACGCCATACTTCCCCATATCGCGCGCGACTGTGCGCGTCAGGCCGACGATGCCTTCTTTCGCCGCCGCGTAGTTCGCTTGTCCCATGTTTCCAAGGCCAGACTCGGACGACGTGTTCACGATCACGCCCGAGCGCTGCTGCCGGAAGACCGTGCAGGCGTGGCGGGTCAGGTTGAAGTGGCCCTTCAGGTGCACCGCGATGACGGCATCCCACTCCTCTTCGCTCATGTTGAACACCATCCGGTCGCGCAGGATGCCGGCGTTGTTCACGACGATGTCCAGCCGGCCGAACGTGTGGATCGCCTGCTTCACCAGCTCGTCCCCGGTGGCGAATTCGGCGATGTTGCCGTAGTTCGCGGCGGCCTTGCCGCCGGCAGCCTTGATCTCCTGCACCACCTCGTCTGCCGGCGTCTTCTCCCCGCCCGTGCCGGCGGCGCTGCCTCCGAAGTCGTTCACGATCACAGCGGCGCCCTCCGAGGCGAGTAGCAGCGACTCGCCCCGGCCGATGCCGCGGCCCGCCCCAGTCACGATCGCCACGCGATCCTTTAGTCGATCACCCACGGTGTTACCCTCCTTACGTCAACAATGGAATTACGACGCGCATTTAACCCGACCCGCGTCTTCGGCGCAATAGCCCGCCCGCTCAAGCCTCACTATAATGGCAGAATCGTGGGAGGCGCGGCAGCGATGGCCAACGCCGTCCAGCGCCTGAAGGCGCACTGGGGTATCGTTCTCCTTTGCCTGGCAGTCGTCCTCCATCTGCTGATGCAGGGCTCGCTCTTCTGGGGCTACCTGGACTCCCTGTTCGACAACTCTGACTTCCACCCCAAGGGCATCGACTTCTTCGCGATCTATGAAGGCGGCCACAACGCTCTCCGGAACCGCTCGCTCTTCTTCTACGACCCCACGGACACCTCGCTGACGCCCTACCACACGCCATATCGATATCTACCGTTCCTCGCCTACGTCGTCGGGATGCCGCTGAACGCGGTGCCGGCGTGGTCCGCCTACTGGGCCTGGGTCGCCTTCAGCGAGTTGCTCCTCGTGGTCACAGCCTTCGCGACGTGGCGCGTCGCAGGACGCGGCAACTGGGCGCTCGTCGCGGCGGCGATGTGGTTCGTCTTCACGCCGTACTACCTCGAGATGTACATGGGGCAGTTCTCGTTCCTCATGGCGGTGGCGTTGTTTTGGGTCGGCGTCGGCGTCGCGCGCGGGCGGGAGGCGATCGCCGGGCTACCGTGGATATTCTCGCTCATCGCGAAGAGCAGCAGCGCCGTGCTGTTCCCGCTCGTCGTCAGATTGGGCTGGGGGCGAACACTCAGCGCTGCGAGCATCATCGTCGGACTGTCGATGCTGTACTTCGCCTTTCGCCCGGGCGATCTGGACTATTTCGTCTGGCTGAACTTCGACCGAACATTGGGCGAAACTGGCGTGCAGTTCCTTGACCTACACTCGCAAGAACGCGAGGGATTCTTCTACATCGATCGCGAGCTGCGCTACTTCCAGTATCACCCGGGAGAGTTAGGAGGCGTTGGGTTCCTGACGAACGCGTTGCTCACGCGCGATCCCGATTCGGCGACCGTTCCGGGAGCGTACACTGGCGCGCTCGTTGGCCTAGTGCTTGGCTGCTCGCTTGTGGGGACGTTCCTGGTGCGTAAGAACGATGCGCTCGTCTTGTTCGCGATCTGGTCGTCTGTGTTCTTCCTGATCTATATCGTCTGGGAGCACCACTACGTGATGCTCTTGCCGGCGCTCGTCTTGCTCGTCGCGCTACGGCCGGCGATTCGTCCGTGGGCGCTGCTGGTGTTCCTCTTCATCGCGCTCCCGACGCCGTACTGGCTGATGAACAACGTCTGGAATACGGGGCCGCCGCCGCCCGATGGCGCGCTGATCAGCCAGCAGGAGGTGTGGCCAGCCTGGGGAGTTGTCCTGCACCACGCTGCAAAAGCGGTGCCCGTCTTCGCCTTCTGGGCGTATCTGGTAGCGACAGAGCTCCGGAGCGGCCTGCGCGTGCCTGGGGCCCAGTTTGTGCGCGCGACGTGGGGGCGCCTAGCCCTTGCTGGTTCGCCAAAGCGACCAGCTTAGAAGCTCCAGCCGTACAGCCGCTTCGCGTCTTCCCTAAGCTGCGGCTGGCAGTCCGGGTGGGCGATCGCGAGCAGCTCGCCGATACGCTGGCGCAGCGTCTTCCCACGCAGCGTCGCGATGCCCCACTCCGTCACGATGTAATCAACGGCCGAGCGCGGCACAGTCACCGGCGCGCCTTCGGCCAGCGCGACGACGATGCGCGACTGCCGCTCGCCGTCGCGTTCGTACGACGACGGCAGCACGATCACGCTGCGCCCCTGCTCAGAAAGCGCGGCTGCGATCGAGAACGCCATCTGCCCGCCCGGCCCGGTATAGGGCCACGGGCCGATCGCTTCGCCGTTCACCTGGCCCGTGAGGTCCACCTCCATCGCGTTGTTCACCGCGACGAGCCGTGACTCTTGCGCGAGCACGTTGATGTCGTCGGTGTACGAAAAGTCGTACAGCTCGAACGTTGGGTTGTTGTTGATGTAGTCCAGCTCCTCCTGCGGGATGAGCGCGATCCCCGTCGCGACAACTTTGCCCGGGTGAAGCTGCTTGTTGCGCCCGGTCGCCACCTCAGCCTCCACCAGCGCCGTCACGCCTCCGGGCAGAAGCTCTGTGTGGATGCCGAGGTCATGTCGATGGTGGAGGTACGGTGCCAGCGCGGCGGAGATCGCGCCGGTGCCGATCTGCACCGTGTCGCCATCGTTCACCAGCTCCAGGCCGACCAGCGTGCAGATCACCTCCGCGATCGCCGTCTCCTCGTCGTTGCGCACCTGCGCCCGCGACATCGCCGTGCGCACCTTCTTGCGTATCTCTGGGTCCGGCGCCACCAGCCGGTCGATGCGGTCGATGTGGATGCGGTTCGCGCCGCCGGTGCGTAGCGCGTACTCGTCCACTTCCGCGACGATGACGCGGCTGCTCTCCGCGAACGTCGGGTTCATCCAGACCGACCCTCCGAACGAGCACCAGCCATCGTCGTCGGGCGGCGAGACGGTGCACAGGTGGTAATCGAACGGCCCGACGCCGTAGGGCAGGCGGCCGCTGCGCCAGAGCCCGGCCGGCAAGTAGTCGACCTTGTCGTCGCGCACGGCGGCGCGGTCGACGTTCGTCGCGAACGGCGTGATCTGCCGGAAGGCCGGAGGCCCCCAGACGGGGGCCCGTCCGGGCCCGTCCGGGCGCTGCTCCCCGAAGCTGAACCACGGGTACGCGCAGACGAAGTGAAAGACCGAGACGTTCTCCAGCTCTGGTGCCCGTTCGCTCAGGGCGTTGCACACCGCGATCGGCATGCCGTCGAACATCGCGACGGTCACCGCCTGTCCCGACTGCACGTCGGCGACGGCCTCCTCCGCAGGCATCAGCTTCCGCTCGTACCGCTTACGCCAATCCACACACGTACTCCATCACGGGGCGTCGTTCAGCATACGAGGGCAGGGGAGGGGTGGGCAAGGAGCGCTAGGAGAGCCTAGTCCAGGTGGCACTCAGCGTCTTCGTTGTGTTCGGCCCAGCAACCAGCGCAAAGTTCTTCACTGCACCCGTCGCACACGCGCTCAGCATCGCAGCAAGGGCAGTTAGGGCAGGACGTGTGTCCGTTGTTGCTAGTCATGACGATGGAACGGCGTCTTCGTGCAGCGTGAGAGCTTCGCGTACGCCGATCAACGCGTAGACGTATATCCGTTCGTTTCCGGATTCCTCACGGAAGTGCTGGCAGGCCTGCCGAGCCTCTTCCAACGTGGCATAGCAGCCGCCATCATCTCCTTCGAGTACTTGGTAGGGGTTGTTTAGAGGTGCTTCTAAGTTGACCACGACGAAGCCACCGGCTTCTTCGCCATCGAGTTCTGAGGGAGCATAAATGGCGGGACTAGTCACTGGTTCCTCCTCTCGCTAAGGCGAACTTGCTGGCTGTACCAAGCCGACCACGTCAATCATCTTTAGGCTCTTGTGGAGTTGCAGCAACAGGATGAAGCGGATTCCGTCCGGCGTGAGATATAGCGAATCGCCGGAGCGGCCGAGCAAGCCCAGCTCGATGGCGTAGTTCGAGTACATCCGAGTCCCGTGGTAGGCGGTCTTTGGCTCAGACCACTCGAAGCGCTTGCCTGTTGCTTCGCGGAAGTGTGAGATCACCAGTTCTCGCGAAACGGGATAGCCGTTTCTGGCAAGAGTAAAGATAACCTCCACCATGGAGTAGATGCCGAAGATAGTTGGACTGGCAAACGGATCCTTCACGATGAAGTTCCGCAGCACGTCCGCTTGAGCCTCGGAAATGTAGCTAGGAGGCATGTCTGGGTTCCGTGCGGCAACGTACTGGCGGCCGAGCCTAGTGAGGGCGAAGCGGCGCTTCTCCCGATCAACCAACTTGAGCTCGATCGCTAACCTTAGGTGATTTGCAACCGTCTTCTCGGACAGGTTGATGCGCGCTCCGATGGCTTTCGTCGTCGCCACCAAATCGAGAGCGTACAGGGCACGGTGGATCAGATGGATATTCCACAAGCCGAGGTCAGTCGGACGAAGCTCGATCAGTTCGGCCAGAGGCCTTAATGACCGGAAGAATTCGGCCATGACGTACTCGGGCGAATACGTTATTGGCTCGACGCCTGCCTCTTTGGTGGCCTTCGCTACATCGGATGGAAAGTCGGGGCAGAGTAAGACTGCCTCGATGGGCGCGGCCACCAGCTTCTCCTGTGACTGAAGTTCTTTGAGATCGTTGCGGTAGTGGTCGATCTGGGTGATGAACTCGTACCTCGCCGTCTCGACCTTCAGCTCTACGAGTGTGAGCGTCTGGCCTGTCGCGTAGAGCAGATCCAGTCGACCCGACGGGATCGCCATCTGCCGCGCAATGAGCCGCGGTGCCTCATCGAGACCAAGCACTTGTTGGGCAACGTGAGGAAACGAGGCGAGGACATCCTCGACCTGAGATTCGCGGATCTGAACTGACTCCGCCATGGTGTGGCGATTCTACCTTACGAGGACAAGGGGAGCTTGTCGCCGCCAGCATCCCCCTCCACCGCCCCCGCATCACCTAGCACCTCCTGCAATCGAGCCGTCAGCTCCGCAGAGGCGCGCGCGGCGGGCAGAGCGACGCGCTGCGACTCGCCGTCCAGCGTGCGCACGGTGAGGCGCACCTCGTCCTCGCCGGGGAAGTCGCGCAGCGCGGCCATCAGGCGCTGGAGCCGGTCGCGGTCCGCGGACTCGTCCTCCGTCTCGCGCAGCTCGATGCGCAGCGCCGCGCGCGTAGCGGTCGCGACGGGGGAGTCAGCTGGCCTGACAGTCGGGGAAGGCGAGGGATCTTGTTGTGGTGCTGCCTCGGACTTCGAACCTCGAACTTCGAGCTTCTCAGCACCGCCGTTCGCCTTCCGCAGCCAGTCGGGCGGCCGGAACTCGCTTGACGCGCTTTCGCTCGTGTCCACCAGCTCGACCTCTTGCACCGCGATCTGGAGGCGGCCGTTGCGCTCGCGGGCGCGCACCTGCATGAGGACGATGCTGCCCTCCACCCAGTAGTCCTGCGTGCGCTCGAACAGCTCCGGCCAGACCGTCACCTCCACGGTGCCGGAGAGGTCCTCGATCTCCGCCGCGCAGAACGGGCGGCCGGCGCGAGTGTAGAGCCGGCGTGTGTTGCCCACCATGCCGGCCAGCGTCCCATCACGGCCCTGCGAGGGCAACGACGATGCGACAGCCGCGTCATCGCCGTCACTGCCGTTCGTCGAGGCGGTCTGCACGGCCTCGGCCGCCAGCTCTGCGCAGACCGACGTCACGTATGGGGCGAGCGCGCCCGCTGCCGCCTTGAACGGGTGCTCCGACACGTAGATGCCCAGCAGCTCTTTCTCCCACGCAAGCTCTTCGGCGCGCGGGACGGGCGCGGGCTCCAGCTCCAGGCCAGGCATCGGCGTCGCCACTTCGTCGCCGAACAGGTCGAACATGGTCGCCTGGCCCGTCTCGCGCAGGCGTTGTTCGCGCTGTGCGAGCGAGACGAGCCGGTCAAGGTTCGCCAGCAGCGTGCCACGGTCGTACGAGCGCCCGTCTGGGCGATCGCCCAGGCCTTCGAACGCGCCCGTCTTGGCCAGGCTCTCCAGCGCGCGCTTGTTCACGCTCTTCAGGTTGACGCGCCGGCAGAAGTCATCGATCGCTGTGAACGGCCCCTCCAGGCGACGTGCTTCGACGATGCTCTCGGCAGCGCCGGTACCGACGTTCTTGATCTGCTGCAGGCCGAAGCGGATGCTTGCCCGTCCGACAGGCGGGGCGTCCGCGCCGTCATCTTCCTTCTCCAGCGCGAAGTTGGCCTCGCTGTGGTTCACGCTCGGTGGCAGCACCGCGATGCCGAGCTTCGTGCACTCGGCCACCGCGGCGGCGATCCGGGGATGCGCGCCCGCCGGGTGGCTGCCGGAGTACGCGAGCACCGCCGTCATGTACTCGGCGGGATAGTGCGCCTTCAAGTAGGCGGTCTGGTAAGCGATGGTTGCGTAGCAGACGGCGTGCGCCTTATTGAACGCGTAGCCGGCGAACGGCAAGATCAGCTCGAAGATCTCCTGCGCCTCGCCTTCCGAGTAGCCGTTGCGCTTGGCGCCCTTCACGAAGCGCTCGCGCTCCGCGCGCATCACCGGCGCGATCTTCTTGCCCATCGCCTTGCGCATCACGTCCGCCTCGCCGAGCGTGTAGCCGGCGAACTTCTGGGCAATGAGCAGCACCTGGTCTTGCGTGGTGATCACGCCGTACGTCTCGTCCAGGATGTCCGCCAGGTCCGCGTGCGGATACGCGATCTCCTCCAGCCCGTGCTTCGCCCGACAGAACGTCGGGATGTGCTGGATCGGGCCGGGGCGGTAGAGCGCGACCATCGCCGTCAGGTCCGTAATGCTGCTCGGGCGCAGCTCTTGGATGTACCGGCGCATCCCCGCCGATTCGAGTTGGAACACGCCAAACGTCTCGCCTTTGGAGAGCATCTCGTAGGTCTGCCGGTCTCCGCTCGGCAGCGCCTGCAGGTCGATCTCCTCGCCGCGCGTCTCGCGGATGAGCTCGACGGCGCGAGCGAGGATCGTCAGGTTGACGAGCCCCAGCAAGTCCATCTTGAGCAGCCCGATCTGTTGCACCTGCTGCATCGCGTACTGCGTCGTGGGCAGCGCCGAGTCGTCGCCGCGCGATGGGCGCTGGAGCGGCACATGCTCGAGCAGCGGCTCGCGCGAGATGACGAGGCCGGCCGCGTGCGTGCTCGAGTGCCGCGCGATCCCTTCCAGCCGCCGCGCCGTGTCGACGAGCTTGCGCACCTGCGTGTCCGCTTCGTAGACCGCGTGCAGCTCCGTGCTCTCGTCCAGCGCGCGTTCGATCGTCATGTTGAGCGCGGCCGGCACCAGACGCGCGACGCGGTCGGTGTCGCCATAGGTCATGCCCAGCGCGCGGCCGGTGTCGCGCAACGCAGCCTTCGCGCCCAGCGTCCCGAAAGTGATGATCTGCGCCACGTGGTCCTCGCCGTACTTCGCCGCCGCGTAGCGAAACACCTCGTCACGCCGGTCGTCAGCCAGGTCGAGGTCGACGTCAGGCATCTCGCGGCGTTCCGGGTTGAGGAAGCGCTCGAAGACGAGGCGGTGTTCCAGCGGGTCGACGTCGGTCACGCCCAGGCAGTACAGGATCAGGCTGCCGGCGGCGGAGCCGCGTACGCCCATGGCGATGCCGTTCGTGCGCGCGAATTGGGCGAAGTCGTACACCACCAGGATGTAGTTCGCGAAGCCCGTTTCACGCACGACGTCCAGCTCGTACTGGAGGCGAGCGCGCACGTCGTCCGTGATGTCGCTGTAGCGCCGCTCCAGACCGGCCCGGCTGAGGTTCGCCAGGTGCTCATCTGGCGAAACGCCCGGTGGCAGGTCGGCGTCAGGCAGGTGGAGCCGGCCGAACTCCAGCTTCAGGTCGCACGCGTCGGCGATAACCTGTGTGTTGTCGACGGCCTCCGGCAGCTCGGCGAAACGTGCGCGGATCTCGGCTTCGGACTGGATGTAGTAGACCGGCGCGTTCATCCGCATGCGCTTCTCGTCCAGCACGGAGGAGTTGGTGCCGATGCAGAGCAGCACGTCGTGGTCGTCGGCGTCGCTCGGATAGATGTAGTGGCTATCGACCGTGGCGACGAGCGGAATATCCGTCTCGCGCGAGAGCTCGACGAGCTGCTTGTTCACGCGCGTTACGTCCGCTAGGCCGTTCTCCTGCATCTCCAGGTAGTAGCTGTCGAAGACGTCGCGGCTCCAGTTCGCCAGCTCCAGCGCGTCGTCGCGTCGGCCGTCCATCAGCAGCCTGTGCATCTCGCTCGAGTTGCAGCCGGAGAGGGCGATGATCCCCCGCCCGTACCGCGCGAGCAGCTCGCGGTCCATGCGCGGCTTGTAGTAGTAGCCCTCCAGGTTCGCCTTCGTCACCAGCGCCAGCAGGTTCTTGTAGCCCTGCTGGTTCCGCGCCAGCAGCGTCAGATGGTAGGGTGACTTCTCCTGGGGGTCGCGCGACCGCCGGTCGCCCGGCGCAACATACGCCTCGACGCCGATGATCGGCTTGATATCGCGTTTCAGGGCCTCCTGATAGAAATCGACAGCGCCGTGGAGGGCGCCGTGGTCCGTGATGGCGCAGGCCTGCTGCCCCATCTCGCCCACCCGATCGAGAAGCTGCGGGATCCGCGAGAGGCCATCGAGGAGGCTGTACTCGGTATGAAGGTGAAGGTGAGTAAACATGTTATCGCTACTGTCGAATCTGGGCACCGCCATTATAGCAGCGATTCGGCTCTCAGGGCGGCCCGCTTATGTTCAATTTCGGCGAAGGCATGATCTCCTCCGGTGTCGCCCGCGCCAGCGTGCTACCATGAGCTTGTATGACCGAGGCGCTGGCGCAGGCGGACCTGGAGCAGCAGGTCGATCGCGCGCTCGACGAGCTGCGCCCCTACATCCACTCCCACGGCGGCGAGGTGAACGTCCTCGAAATCACCGAAGAGGGCGTCGCGCGCCTGCAGATGCTCGGCTCCTGTAACGGCTGCCCGATGAGCATGCTCACCATGCGCCTGGGCATCGAGCGCATCCTGGCCGAGAAGGTGCCCCAGCTCAAGGGCACCGAAGCCGTCTTTGTAGACGACTTCGAGTGGCCGGAGATCGCGGCGGAAGACTAGCGTTCCAAACTCACGGCGCGCGGCTTCGCAGCCGTGGACGCCTGTGGTATAGTAGGGCAACGTAAGGCCAGCTGGCCTCGCTAGGGGCGAGGTCGAGGTGCCCGCCATGACCAAGGACCCCTCCCGGCGCCACGAATCGAACGGCACAGCGCAGCAGGCCAATCGCCGCGGGCTCGCGCTGCTCTTCCCCGGCCAGGGTTCGCAGCACGTCGGCATGGGCAAGCGCATCGCCGACGTTTCGGAGTCGGCGCGCCAGGTCTTCGCCCAGGCCGATGAGGCCCTGGGCATTCGCATCTCCCGCCTCTGCTTCTATGGCTCCGAGAAGGAGCTGGAAGACACCGTCAACACCCAACCCGCGATTCTCGCCACCAGCGTCGCCTACCTCGCCTACCTGCGCGAGCGTCTCGCCGAGGTGGGGCGTCGCCTGCGGCCGTCGTTCATGGCCGGACACAGCCTCGGGCAGTTTTCCGCCGCCGTCGCCGCCGAGTCGCTGGACTTCGGCGATGGGCTGCGCCTCGTGCTCCAACGCGGGCGGATCATGGCGGAGTGGGCGCGCACGAGGCCTGGCGGCCTCGCCGCGATCCTGGGTCTCAGCGAGAGCGACGTTCGTGACGTCTGCGAAGACGCGCAAGGCGACGTGGCGGTCGCCGTGATCAACACGCCTGACCAGACGGTTATCTGCGGCGAGGACGACGCCCTCCAACGCGCGATGAAGCTGGCCCGCGAACGAGGTGCCCGCCCACTGCGCCTGCGGATCGGCGTGCCGGGCCACACGCCCATGATGCGCGATGCCGGCCGCGAACTCTCGCACTTTATCTCGACGCTGCGATTCCATGAGCCGAAGACCCCGCTCGTCTCCAACATCTCCAGCAAGCTGCTCACCACCGCGGACGAAGTACGCCAGGAACTCTCCGACCAGATCTGCGCGGCGGTGCAGTGGGCCCGCTGCGTCGTTGCGATGAATGAGCAAGGCGCGGACACCTTCGTCGAGGTTGGTCCCGGACACACGCTCTCCAGCATCGTCCGCCGCATCCGTGGCGAAGCGCAGATCTTCACAGCCGAAGATGCTACGGCGGAGCAGTTGCGCAGTCTGGCCGGCACCGTACCCCTCGCGCACGCTCGTAGCGACGCCAACCCGTCCGACGATAAGCCCCACGACATCGAGGTCGGGATCGCTTCGTGACCAACCCCTATCCCCCGTTCCACGAGCTGCCCGACGACCAGCGGGTGGTCGTGACGGGCCTTGGTACCGTTTGCCCCCTCGGCAACGACGTCGCAACGGCCTGGCCCGCGATTGTTGACGGCCGCTCCGGCGTCGGGCGTCTCACTAAGTTCGACGCGTCAGTCCTCGAGAACGACATCGTCGCCGAAGTGCGCGACTTCCATCCCGAGGAAGTCATCCCCACGAAGGACCTGCGGCGCATGTCCGTCCCCGCCCAGTACGCCGTCGTCGCAGCCCAGGAGGCCGCCGCCGACGCAGGCCTCGTCGTCGACGAGTCCAACGCCTCCGAAGTAGGAGTCGTGTTCGGCTCCGCGGGCGGGGGCTATGCGCTGATCCTGGAGCAGCAGCGGATCCTCCAGGAACGCGGCGCGCGTCGCGTCAGCCCGTTCCTCATCTCACATATGATCCCGGACGCTGCGTCTGGCCACATCGCGATCACGCTGGGCGCCCGGGGGCCGAACATCTGCCCGACAGCCGCCTGCGCCACCGGCACTGCCGCCGTTGGCGAAGCGATGGAGACGATCCGCCGCGGCGACGCTCGCGCGATCGTCTGCGGCGGCACGGACGAGCCCGTCCTGCCCGTGCTCATGGCTGGCTTCCACGCGCTCCGTGGCAACGCGACCGACCCCGACCCCGCGAAAGCGTGCAAGCCCTTCGATGCGCGGCGCAACGGCTTCGTCATCGGCGAGGGCGCCGCCGCGCTCGTGCTCGAAAGCCTCGCCTCCGCACGCGACCGCGGCGCTCGCTGTTACGCCGAAGTCGTCGGCTACGGTACCAGCAACGACGCGCACGATATGGAGGCCTCGCACGAGTCCGCGCGCGGTCCCACGCTCGCGCTGCGTCTGGCGCTCCGCAAGTCCGGCCTCCCGCTCGAGGAGATCGACTACGTCAATGCTCACGGCACCGGCACGCCCCTCAACGACAAGGTCGAGACGGCCGCACTCAAGGCCGTGTTCGGCGCGCATGCCTACGACCTCGCTGTCAGCTCTACGAAGTCGATGGTCGGCCACCTGATGGGCGGCGCCGGCGCGCTCGAGGCGCTTGTGACGGTGAAGGCGATCCATGAGCGCGTCATCCCACCCACGATCAACTACGAAGTGCCCGACCCCGAGTGCGACCTGGACTACGTGCCCAACGTCGCTCGACAGCAAGACGTGCGCGCTGCGCTCTCGAACTCGGTCGGCCTGGGCGGCCACAACGCCACCGTAGTCTTCCGGCGGCTCGACCAGTAGGCTAGACTACTCGAGCAACCCCGCTGCCAGAGCAAGCGTGTTTCAGGAGGGATGTCATGACCACACGAGAAGAGTTGATTACCGGCCTCGAAATGATCGTCCGTGAAGGATTGCGCACCACCAAGGACTTTGGGTCCGACGACTGGGCAATGAAGATCCACGATGATGAAGGCGGCGGCTGGACGCGCAAACAGATCTACGCTCACCTCACCTCCACCGCCGAAATTTCTCCCGGCTTCCTGGGCTCCCTCGCGAATGCGCAGGAAGGCCAGGATGCCGGCGCCGGCTTCGACATCGGTGCCTTCAACGCGCAACAGGTCGCCGCAAAGGACAACATGAGCCCGAAAGACCTGCTGGAGAAGTTCAAGGGGGCCAACGACCAACTCGTCGAGTACGTCCGGAACATGCCGGACGAGCAGCTCCAGCAGAAGCGGCGCTTCGGCGCTGCCGAGGGGTCGGTCGCCGAGATCATGGACAGCGTACTCGTGCTGCACGGTCTCGCCCACATCTATCTCGCCAGCACCCGTGCCTTCGTCTAGGCCGCGACGCGATGACGGCGTCCCAAACGAAGGCCCCCACCTCCAAACGCTGGCGCGTGAAACCCGAGCCGCCCGTCCTGCCGGCGGGCGAGTGGCCAGCGCTCATCGGCACGCTGCTCGCGCATCGCGGCGTTCGCACCACCGACGAGGCGCGCGCTTTCTTCGACACCACCGCAGCGACTGGCCTGTTCGCCCTGCCCGATCTCGATCGCGCCGTCGAGCGCCTCACGCGCGCCTGCCACTCGGGCGAGACGGTCGCGGTCTTCGGCGACTTCGATGTCGATGGCGTGACCGCGGCGGCGCTCCTCACCGAAGGCCTCCGCTCGCTGGGCGCCCAGCCGATCCCCTACCTGCCCCATCGCGTCAACGAAGGCTACGGTCTGAACACCACCGCGATCGGCTCGCTGCGCGCGCTCGGCGCGACGCTGCTCGTCACCGCCGACTGCGGCACCAGCTCGGTGCAGGAGATCGCGTTCGCGCGCGGGCAGGGCATGGATGTCGTCGTCCTCGATCACCACACCGTGCCGCCGCAGCTCCCGATCGGCGTCGCCATCGTGAACCCCAAGCGCCCGGACGGGCGCCCGTCTGGGCGCGATCCAGCGACGAAGGAGGAGCCTGCGGCCTGCGGCATCGCCTACTACGTCCTCGTCGCGCTGCACGATGCGCTCGGCCGAGCGCCGGACGAGGCGTCCATGCTGGAGCTCGTCGCGCTCGGTACCGTGTGCGACCTCGCCCCGCTCGTCGGCGAGAACCGCAGTCTGGTGCAGCGCGGCCTGCAGGCGATCGCTCGCACGCGACGCCCCGGCCTGCGCGCGCTGCTCGATATCGCAGGTGGGGACGCCGCGCGCGTCGATACGGAGACCGTCGGCTTTGGGCTGGGGCCGCGCCTCAACGCCGCCGGTCGCCTCGCGCACGCGCGTCTCGCGTTTGACCTTCTCACCTGTGGCGACGAAGACGAAGCGCAGCGCCTTGCGACAGAGTTGGACTCGCTCAACCGCCAGCGCCAGCGCGCCACGGAGACCGCGCTTGCTCTTGCCGAAGAGCTGATGGCGGAGGAGGGCGAACCGCCCCTGATCATGATCGGCCACGAAGAGTTCCCGTCCGGCATCGTTGGGCTGATCGCCGCGCGTCTCGCCGATTCGCGTCACCGGCCTGCCATCGCGTACGAGCGCGGCGCCCAGACCAGCCGCGCCAGCGCGCGCAGCATCCCGGAGTTCGACGTCACGGCCGCGCTGCGCACCTGCCCGGAGCTGTTCGAGCGCTTCGGCGGCCATCGGATGGCCGCGGGCTTCACCGCCAAGAACGAAAACCTGCCCGCGATCAAGGAGCGCCTGATCGCCCACGCAGCCGAGGAGCTGCGCGGGCTTGAGCTCACGCCGGGCATCGACATCGATGCGGAGCTGCCGCTCTCGGCCCTGCGCGGCGAGGAGATTCGCTGGCTGCGTCGCATGTCGCCCTATGGCGTCGGCAACCCGGAGCCGGCCTTCCTCAGTTGCAACGTCCTCGTCGCCGAACGGCGCGCCGTCGGCCAGGACGGTCGCCACCTCCGCCTCAAGCTGCGCGACGGCGCTCTCATCTGGCCCGCCATCGCATTTCGGCAAGAGGGCGAAGGCATCGACGAGGGCGCCCACATCGATATCGTCTACAGCATCTCCGCCGACCGCCGCACATCAGACGCCCTCGAGCTACGCGTGTTAGACATGCGCCTGGCCGTCACCGCGTAGGCGCGACCATCCGGCTCTGTTGGTCGTAGCCGAGCCTTTCCAGCTCGGTCTCGCGCGGTCCGAGCGCGCGATATCGCCAAGGTGGGCGTCGCGGCAGCGGTAGGGGCGTAGCTTTAGCTGCGCCCTGGCGACCGAAGGTCGCCGCCCTGTCCTTACGTTCCTCCAAGATCAGTGTAATTCGCCCCATCCGGCGCTACCCTATCCTTAATGGCGAAGCGTGGACGGCCGCGACATCCTGACATCCTCACGCCGCGCGAGTGGGAGGTGCTCGCCCTGCTGCGCGAAGAGCTCTCGAACGAGCAGATCGCCCAGCGCTTGGACATCACCGAGCGTACCGCCAAGTACCACGTCTCGGAGATCCTGAGCAAGCTCGGTGTCCCGACCCGCGAAGACGCCGCCCGCTGGCAGCCCGAGGCGCACCGACCCTGGTGGGCCGCCGCTTTCGCGCCGCTCGGCCTCCTCTGGCGTCGAGGGAGCCCCGCGCTCTCGGCGGGTCTCAGCACGCTCGCCTTGGCCCTTTCCGTTGGCGTGCTTGCGATGGCGCTCGCGGCTGCCGGCGTCGTCGCGTTCGTCCTGCTGAGGGACGACGATGGGGCAACACTGGGCGCGCCCAACGGCGATGGAGCCGTGATCGCCCGGCTCGCCTTCTCGGCAGGAGGCAGCATCTACACCGTAAACGTGGACGGAACCGACCTTCGGGAGATCATCCCCGGCGACCGCGACACGAAGTGGAACGCCTCGCCCGCCTTCTCGCCCGACGGTTCGACTATCGCCTTCACACGTAACTTCAACGTCTGGGTCGCCGACGCGGATGGCACGGGCGCGCGCCTGCTGGCTGATGTCGCTGAGCTCGCCACGCCACCCGCAGGTGCCGCATCGAACCCATCCGTTGGCGTCCAGAGCGTCGCCTGGTCTCCTGACGGCGAGCACCTTGCGTACGTGCTCGGCCGGATTGGGGCTTCGGCGATCCAGGAGGTGTGGGTGATGCGCGCCGACGGTTCCGAAAGAGCGCGCGTCTATCAGAACAGCGTCACCTGGCTCCTGCCGAGCTGGCTCGACAACGAGCGCATCGCGATCGCGGAGCTGGCGGAACGGGTGCGCGTGTTCCGGCTCACCGGTGAAGAAGAGTCCTCGATTGCGCTTCCGGATCCGATCGACTCGGCGCTCACCGCTGTCCGCGCCCCCGCCGGCGACTGGCTCGTCGGCCCGTTCATCAGCGAAGGGCCGATCCGCTACGGCAACCCGCCTGCGCTCCAGGAAGTCGCCTCCGGTGTAAGCCCGGCGCTCTCGCCGGACGGCGGCTGGTTCGCCTACTTCGACGGCGACGCCCTCCGCATCGCGTCGGTGGACGGCGCCGTCGACGAGCCGGTCATAGATCTTGCGCCGCTGGGCGGCCGCGATCGCGACTTCGTCGAGGGGTGCGTTCCGGAGACCTCGCCCGGCTGTCCCTACCGCGTCCCCACGATCTCGTGGGCCGGCCCAGAACCAACGGCGGATCGGGTGGGCGCCTCCTCCGTTCCAACCTCGGCTGGCCCTTCCCCTGAGCCGAACGCCTACTTCGCGGACCACGTCGGCATTCGCTTCAACTACCCGGCATCGTGGATCGAAGACGCGGCCGAGGCGCCGTTCCGAGGCTGCACGGAGTGCACCGTGTTCGGACCGACCCAGGTCTCCGCGCCCTACGGCGTTCGTTTCATGTTCGGGTCGTTGATCGGCGATGGCTGCGGGCCCGGCTGCTATGTGCCTGGCATTGGACGCTCGCAGGAGAGCGCCGAACGAACGATCTCCGTGGCAACGCGCCAGGCGCGACAGGTGGACATCAAGGCGTCGCCACCGCTCGGCTATTCGAATGAGACTGGAGATGTCACGCCCTATCACGAGGTCTGGACGCTGATCCCGTTCGACGATCAGGTGACGCTTCGCTTCGTCGCCTTCTACCGCGACGGCGACACGGCTGCCGAAGCAGCCACGCTTGCCGCCTACGACATGATCCTCTCCAGCCTTCGTATCGACTAGGTCGCTCTTCTCCGCCCCTTGCCTCCCTCCCCTCCCACCTGCGACACTCAAGCAACACGCATTCGGAGGCATCGTGCTCAAGAGCCACTTCTGCGGCGAGCTGCGTAAGGAGCACATCGGCCAGGACGTGACGCTGGCTGGCTGGGTGCACCGCCGCCGCGACCACGGCGGACTGGTGTTCATCGACCTGCGCGACAGCCAGGGCCTCGCCCAGGTGGTCTTCCACCCGGACGAGGCGAAGGCCCACGCCATCGCCGGTGACGCCCGCAGCGAGTACGTCCTCCTCGTCCGCGGCGAGGTCGTCGCGCGTCAGCAGGGCACCGAGAACCCGAACCTACCCACCGGCGACATCGAAGTCCGCGTTCGTGAGGTGGAGGTGCTCAACCCCTCGCTCACGCCGCCCTTCCAGGTGAACGAGGAGCGCGAAGGCGAAGAGCTGCTCCGGCTCCGCTATCGCTACCTGGACCTGCGCCGCGAGCACATGCAGCGCAACATGTGGCTGCGCCACAACGTCATCGCCTACGTCCGGCGTTTCCTGAGCGAGCGCGGCTTCATCGAGATCGAGACGCCGATCATGGCCAACAGCACGCCGGAGGGCTCGCGCGACTTCCTCGTGCCGAGCCGCCTCCAGCCGGGCAGCTTCTACGCGCTGCCGCAGGCGCCGCAGCAGTACAAGCAGCTGCTCATGGTCGCCGGCTTCGAGCGCTACTTCCAGATCGCGCGCTGCTTCCGCGATGAGGACACGCGCGCCGATCGCCAGTTCGAATTCATCCAGCTCGACCTCGAGCAGAGCTTCGCCGAGGAAGAGGACATTCTCACGCTCTTCGAGGAGCTGATGACGACCCTCACCGCCGAGGTGTGCCCCGACATGAAGGTCGTGACGCCCTTCCCGCGTATTACCTATGCAGAGTCGATGCGCCGCTTTGGCAGCGACAAGCCCGACCTCCGCTACGGCATGGAGCTGTTCGACATCACGGACCTCGCCGGCGGCTCCGACTTCGCTGTCTTCCGTAACGCGGCGCAGTCTGGCGGCGCCGTCGAGGGCATCTGCGTGCCCGGCGGCGCGGAGTTCTCCCGCAAGGAGATCGATACGCTCACCACGTTCGTCCAGGGCTACGGCGCGAAGGGTCTCGTCTCCATCGCGCTCCTGGGCGATGTCGATTCACTGACTCAGGAGCACGTCCGCTCGCCCGTCGCGAAGTACCTCTCGCTCGACCTCGTCCGCGAAACCGCGCGTCGCGCTGGTGCGAAGCAGGGCGACCTGCTCCTGCTCATCGCGGGCGAGGGTGGCAAGCGAAAGCTCGAGGAAGGCTCATCGACGCGAGTGAAGCCCGCGCTCGACGGCCTGCGCCGCAACGTCGCCGCGCGCCTCAAGCTCGCCGACTCGAACGTGCTCCACTACGGCTTCATCACGGAGTTCCCGCTCGTCGAGTGGAACGAGGACGAGGAGCACTGGGACGCGCTCCATCACCCGTTCACCGCGGCGATGGACGAAGACCTCCAGTACTTCGAGAGCGACCCCGGCCGCGTCCGCAGCCGCGCCTACGACCTTATCTGCAACGGCTACGAGCTCGCCAGCGGCAGCGTGCGCATCCACCAGCGCGTGATGCAGGAGCGCGTGTTCCGGCTGCTTGGCATCAGCGACGAAGACGCGCAGGCCCGCTTTGGGCACATGTTGGAGGCGTTCGAGTACGGCGCGCCGCCCCACGCCGGCTTCGCGCCGGGCCTCGACCGCGTGATCGCCCTCCTTGCTGGCGAGGACGACATCCGAGAGGTGTTCTCCTTCCCGAAGACCAAGAGCGGCGCCGACCCAATGACCGGCGCGCCCCACCCCGTCCCCGAAGAGCAGCTGCGCGTGCTGGGTCTGCGCGTCGTCGAGCCGCCGGGGGCGAAGTAGCCCCTGCTGCTGAGGCCCGGCGACGTGGACGCTTCGCACGAAACGCCGCTCCCTTCGACGCCCACCGGCGCGCAAGACACCACCACCGGTCCGAATCTCGACTCGATTGCGACGTCCTGGGTGCTGGCCGTCGGTGCTGCATTCGCCGCCGCCGTGGCGATCCTCGTCGTTCATGCGCCGGTGTTCAACCACTACTTCTTCGGCGACGACTTCGTGCCGCTTGCAGACATCTCCTCGCGCAGCACCTGGGGCTACGTGCGCGACGCCTTCCTCCTACGTGACGCCACGCCCAACTGGCGCTTTCTTACCAGCATGTTCTACCTCGGCGCGTACAAGGCGTTCGGGCTGAACGCGCTGCCCTTCTTGGCGGCCAGCGTGCTGGTCCACATCGGTACTGCGCTGCTACTCTTCGCGTTCGTCCGACGTATCACTGCCTCCGTCTGGCCAGCGTTCCTCTCGGCGGCATTCTTCGGGCTGACCGCCGCCCACGCCCCGACGGTGGCGCAAGTGACGGCGTTCAACAACGTGCTGGCCGCGTTCTTCCTCGTCCTCTCGCTCCTCACGCTGTACGAAGGCCTCGAACGCAACAGCCTGCTGCTCTGGGGTAGCGCCTCGGCCCTCGCATTCCTCGCGGCGATCTCTGCGAACGAATCGGTGGCGATCATCGCGCCGGTGCACGGGCTCCTCGTGCTTTGGAAGGCGCCCGAGGGCGATGCGTGGTGGGGCGACCGGCGCCAGTGGCTGCGCGTTGCGCTGCCGGCGGCGCCGTTCGCGCTCCTCGCCGGCGCTTCGTTGCTCGCACTCGGAGCCTGTCAGTGCACCGAGGCCGCGCGCTCCAACGTGTTTGAAATAAACGGTGACACGCTGAGCAACGTCTGGATCTACCTTGCGCGGCTGATCTACCCGGTCCAGATGGCGGTGCCCGGCGATCTCCGCGCAGCGCACGTGCTGCCGGGCCTCGCGACGGTGGCGTTGCTCGCAGTGATGGCGGTTCGCGGGCCAGCGCTCGCGCGCATATCGGTCGTCTTCGTGCTGCTCGCGCTCGTGCCGTACGCGCCAATCGCGTTTCGGCTCGCGCCGCGATACGTGTACCTGGCGTCCGTGCCGTTCTCGATCGTGTTCGCGCTCGCCGTGTGGGACGCGGCGCGCTACGCTGCCCGCTTCGCGCCCGCTGCGCCGTACGCGTTCGCGGCGGGAGCCGTCGTTGTGCTCGGACTGTACGGCTGGCGCACGTGGGACCAGAACCGAGAGATCGCGGTGTTGTCGAGCGATTTTGAAGAGCTCGTCCAGGGGCTCGAAGCGCGCTATCCAACGTTGCCGCCGGGCGACACGGTCTACGTGCTCGGTGGCCCCCTCACGAACCCGCTCTTCCAGTTCGAAGTGCTGCCCGCTGTGGGTGAGACCATCTGGCATGGCGTCAACATCTATGCCGTGCCGGAAGACTGGACACAGTTCTGCCGGCCGGACAATGAGCTATTGATTGTCCGGTACGACATGGGCCGCTTTATACCCACGGACCTCCCACCAGGAGCGACCGTGGAAGCCTGCGAGCCGGTTGAGCTGCGCCCATGACGAACGCGACGTTGCAGCGGATCCCTCGCTGGCTGGCGCAACCCTATCTGTGGCTCGCCGTCATCTTGATTGTCGCGGCGGTCGTGCGGGTATCGTGGGTCGCCTACGCCGCTCGAGCGCCGCAAGGCCTGCACGATCCCTCGTTCTTCCTACTATTCGGATCACAGATCGCCGACGGCCACGGGTATCGCCTGTTTACCGTCGAGGAGTTCAAAGAGATCGCTCCCGTGGCCGCAAAGCTGGCCATCTCTCGCGGTGATCCCTTACCCAACGGTGAACCGACAGCCTACTACCCGGTCGGCTACCCAGCCGCACTGGGAGGCGTCTTCGCCCTGGTAAAGCACACGCCCATTCCCGATAACCTTGTCCTCGCTGGCGCGTACTTCAATGTCTTTCTTGGAGTCGCGACGGTGGGCCTCGTGTATGTTTTGGGCTGGCGACTGTTCAGGCCCACGGTGGGGCTTGTCGCGGCAGCATGGCTCGCCATCTTTCCCAACATCGTCTTTCACACGGCGCCCTTGCTCACTGAAACGCTGTTCAATTTTCTTGTAGTCGCGGCCCTGGCAGTGCTCCTCTCAGCGAACTGGAATGAGCGTCGGTTGCCGCCCGTGCGGCTGGTGTCGTTTGGTGTCCTGCTCGGGCTCTCCGTGCTTGTCCGGCCGGTATCGGCTCCCTTCCTCCCCGCGCTTGGCTTCGCGCTGGTCCTGCATGGCTGGGGCTGGCGCCGCGCGCTAGGCTACGTTGCTCTCGCCACGGTCGCGGCGATCTCGGTGATCGCGCCTTGGACGGTGCGCAACATCATCGTCATGCATTCTCCGATTGTTCTTTCGGCAAACTTTGGTGACAACCTCTGCATCGGTCACAACCCCAGCGCGCAGGGCCACTTCTCCTTCGCCTCGTTCGATACGGCCGACTATTGCAACTTCGCGCCCGCGGCCTATGCGGGCCTGCCACGCAACGAAGCGGAAGTGCAGCGCGACAGCGACAACCGGCGATTCGCAGTTGCGTTTGCCCGCACTCACATCGGCGACGAGCTCAAGCTTCTGTCTCGCAAGGCGTGGTACCTCTGGGCGGACAACGACCACGACGGCCTCTGGGCGGCAGAGTCGTACGGCGTTGACCCGTTCATCGATCCAGATCTGCGCACGGCGTTGGGGCAGATGGCGGACAGCTACTTCTACTTCACCATCAGCGCGGGCGGACTCGGCCTGATCCTGTGGTTCGTTGCCGCGCGATTGCAAGGGGACCGATTCACGTTCTCTCCCCGGATGCCAGACGAGCGCGTGTTGTTCTTCGTGCTGGCGTTGCTGTCCCTTGCCGGGGTGCCGCTGGTGTTCTTCGGCGACGCGCGCTTCCACGTGCCCGTGCTGCCCTTGCTCGTCGTGCCCGCGGCGTGGCTCGTCGTGTCGACGCTGCAGTCGGCTGTGCGGCTGGCCCTGCGCCAGGAGTCAGGAGAAGAAGTCGCGGAAGGTCGCGCGTCGATGACGGAGAACGACGCTCTCTAGGAGCCCGATCGCCAAGAGCAGCGTAATCAGCGAGCTGCCCCCCTGGCTGATGAACGGAAGTGGGATGCCGGTCACTGGCAAGAGCCCGACGTTCACCGCTACGTTAATGAACGTCTGCAGCATAATGAAGATCACGATTCCCGTCGCGATCAGTCTCCCGAACATGTCGCGCGATACCTCGGCGACGCGGATCGCCCGCCACAACAGCAGGAAGAAGAGCCCGAAGAGCACCAGCGCGCCGACGAAGCCTAACTCCTCGCCCAACACACTGAAGATATAGTCCGTTGTCTGCGTGCGCACGAAGTCGAGCTGCGTCTGTGAGCCTTCCGTCAACCCCTTGCCCCACAGCCCGCCCGAGCCGATGCCGATCTGACCTTGCAGGATGTTCCACCCACTGCCCAGCGGGTCCTGTTCGGCGTCCAGCCACACGCTGATGCGCTCGCGCTGGTAATCCTGGACAGCCACCATGAACACGAACGGCACGGCGATCAAGGTGATCGCCAGCATCGTCGCCAGGTGGCGCCACTTCGCGCCCGCTACCGTTACCATGCCCAGCCAGATCGCGCCGAAGATCACTGCCGAACCG
Organism: Dehalococcoidia bacterium; assembly: GCA_049642385.1. Taxonomy (GTDB): domain Bacteria; phylum Chloroflexota; class Dehalococcoidia; order DSTF01; family RBG-16-68-14; genus JBAROU01. The sequence continues at coordinate 29,241 of JBAROU010000079.1, forward strand.
AGGTCCGGCTCCGCGAACACGAGCACACCGGGCAGCGCCGCGATGGCGAGCGAGGTGACCAGCACCCGCACCGTGCCGACGGACTCCTCGCGATCGGAGAGGTACTTTGCCAACACCACGATCGTCAGGAGCTTCGCCACCTCCGACGGCTGTACCAGCACGTCGCCGATGAGGATCCAGCGCCGCGAGCCGAACACTGACTCTCCGAACACCAGCACGAAGCCCAGCGCGCCCACACTGGCGAGATACAGCACGCCGCTTAGCGCCCCCAGGTACTTGTAATCGACGCGGGCGATGACCAGCGCGCCGGCGAGCCCAACCGCCGCGAACAGTCCCTGACGCACCACCGGGTGTGACAGGTCCAGCCCCTCTGGGGCGCCGTGGCGCGTCAGGCTGCCGCTGTAGATCAGCAGCGACCCCAACGCCACCAGGCCGAGTGCAGACGCCAGCAGGATCGGGTCGAAGTCACGCAGACGCAGGAGGCGCGCGTTCATCGCGCGCTTTCCCCGTCCTGAGCGAAGTGCTGCCGTCCAAAGTAGTAATCGAAAATCTGGCTCGCCACAGGCCCCGCGGTCGCGGCGCCCCGTCCCTTCTCGAGGAACACCACGAGCGCGATCTCGGGGTTGTCGAACGGAGCGAAGCCCGTGTACCAGGCGTGGGTCTCGTAGCTGCCGTCCCCATGTGGCGCGCCGAACTCTGCCGTTCCTGTCTTTCCGCCGATCGTCACGTAGGAGCTGGCGCCGCTGGTCGCGGTGCCGTAGTCGGCCGCCCGGCGCAGGCCGTCCCGCATCACCGCCAAATTCTCCTGCGAGATCGGCAGCTTGTTCGCGACCTCCGGCTCTATCTGGCGAACGGCGTTTCCGTTCGGGTCGTCGATCTCGCGCACCACGTGTGGGACGAGGACGTCGCCGCCGTTCGCGACGGCCGCCGTCACGCGCATGAGCTGAAGGGGCGTCACCGCCACAAAGCCCTGGCCGATACCGAAGTGGTACGTGTCACCCAGGTACCAGGGCTCCTTGATGGTCGATTCCTTCCACGTCGGGTCCGGCACCAGTCCAGGCGCCTCGCCGGGTAGGTCGATCCCTGTCGGCTTGCCGAGGCCGTACTCGCGCGCGTAACGAGCGAGTCGTTTCGCGCCCAGCCCCGCGAAGATCTGCTGCCCGTCTTGGAAGTAGCCACCAGAGAGGTAGTAGAAGTACACGTCGGACGACATTGCCACGCCGCCGTAGAAATCCAGCGTGCCGAGCGGCGCCCAGTCGTTGAAGACGAAGTCGCCAACGCTGATCGAGCCGTAGCTAGTGATCGTCGTGTTGGGCGTTGCCACGCCTTCTTGAAGCGCGGCGGTGCCAGTCACCAGCTTGAACGTACTTCCCGGCGCGTACATCTCGGCGATGCCATGGTTCACCAGCGGCTTCGCCGGATCGTTGAGCATCCGAACGTACGCTTTCTCATCGACAGGATCGGTAAGGAGATTGTTGTCGTACGCTGGCAGCGACACCAGCGCCAGCATTTCGCCGGTGTGCACGTTCATCACCGCCGCTGTGCCGCTCGCTGAGCCGGAGCTCTGCATCGCGCTGCGTAAGTACTGCTGCACCTTGCGCTGGAGGTCGAGGTCGACCGACAGCACGACGTTGCCCGCAGCGCGCGGATCGACGGAGCGCAGCGTCCGGATCTGGCGTCCCGCCGCGTCGATCTCCACCAAGTCGTAGCCGGGCGTGCCGCGCAACGCCGGCTCGTAGGTCAGCTCGACGCCGGTCTTTCCCAGGCGGTCGTTGATCTGGTAGCCTTGGCTCTTAAGGGCGTCGAATTCGTCCGCATTGATCCGCCCCACGTAGCCCAAAAGGTGCGACGTCAAGGCCCCAGTGGGGTACGCGCGGATCGATTCCACCAGCACCTGGACGCCCGGCAGGTCCGCCTGCCGCTCACGCAGCACGAAGGCCGTCTCGTCGCCCAGATCTTGCTTCACAATGACCGGCGTGAACGGATCTTCGCTCTTTCCCGCTTCCACGATCATGTCGGCGATCGTTTGGGGATTCTCCTTCGTGATACGCGCAAGCTCGTGCACAACCGCGAGGAACTGGTCGTCCGGCACGTCGGCCGGCACAACGCCGGCCGAGAAGATCGGCACATTCGACACGAGCTGCTCGCCGTTGCGGTCGACGATGTCGCCGCGCGCGGGAAGCACCAGCACCCGGCGCAGACGGTTATTCTCCGCGCGCGCCTCGTACGAGTCCTGGTGGACCAGCTGCATCCGCGCGAGCTGCGCGATCAGCACGCCGAAGAGGGCGATGATCAGGATTTTGAGGATGAGAAAGCGGTGGTCCGAAACCTCAGCGGAGTTCGGTTCGTGGTAGCGGGCGCGCCAGCGACGGCGGTTGGCAGGGGGTAGCTGCATATCCCTTCGCTCGGTGGTGCCTCCTTGCCGCGATCGCTAGAACGCGCGCCGCGGTTGCAGCCGTGGGCTTACCAATCGGACCAGGCCGTACGCCGGTAACAGAAGCAGGACGTTGGCAATGATCGCCGGCACCAGGACATCAAGTACGCTCGAGAGCCAGCCGAGGGAATCCCTGGCTATTGCCAACGTTAGCAGAAGGATGCCCTCATAGGCTAGCGTCGCCAGCGCCGTCAGCGTTACCGCCAACAGCAGGTCCGGCTGGAGCAGCCGTTGCTCCCGTACCTCCGACAGCAGGATAAGCGGCGATAGCGCCAGCATCGTCACGCCCAGGTGCTCGGCGTCCAGGAGGCCGTGGACAAAGCCCGCCGCGACCACCAGGAGCAGCGCCTCGCGCTGACTACCGAATGTAATCCAGAGCACCAGCGCCACGATGAGCAGGTTCGGGTGCGCGCCGAAGATATTGAAGGCGGGCAGTATGGCGACCTGCATCAGCGCTGCCATAACGATCAGCACCAGCCCGAAGACACCGCTCACGGCGCTGTCTCCTTCTGCGGCATGAAGCTGGTTAGCACCAGCACCTTCTCAAGCTGATTGAGGCCGGCGAGCGATTCGATATGGACCGCCTTGAACAGCTCTGAGCCACTCCCGTCCACTTCCACCACCTGGCCGATCAGCTCTCCCGGCGGGTGCCGCCCGCCGATGCCGGAGGTGAGCACAAGGTCGCCCGCCTTCACGTCCGCCGTCTCCTGTACGAACTCCATCGTCAGCGTCCCGTCCGCCGAGCCGACGACCACTCCCTCCGTGCGCGACTCCTGGATGCGCGCGCTCACGGCGCTCGTCGGGTCGGTGATCAGGGTTACCCAGGCAGCGTCGCTCAGTACCCGGTCGATCGAGCCGATCAGGCTGCCTTGCTGGGTCAGGACGATCATGCCTTCCTGCAGCCCGTCGCCGGAGCCGAGGTCGATCGCGATCGCGTCCCGCACGTTGCTCGGGTCGCGCGCAAACACGTTCGCCGCGACAAGCGTTTCGCCCGGCTGTATGCCGCGCTGTTCGATCAATTGTCGGTACTGCTGCGCGTCGCGTTCCTGTTCGCGTAGCGACGTTACTTGCGACGTCAAGAGCTCGTTCGTTTCGCGCAACGATTGGTTCTCATCCGAAAGGCGGTTCACGTCTGTGAGGTTGTTGACGAAGTCCGCGACGGGCCGCGTCGCAGTGCGCAGCGCAGACTCGATCGGCGCCGCGATGCTCACCGCGCCGCTTTCCAACGGGCCCAGATAGGTCAGACGGCTCGCCAGGATCAAGAGGAGACTGGCAGCTACGACAAAGCCGAACCAGGTGCGGCTGCGAACACGCACGGGGACGTTCCTCTCCTCCGGAAGTCGTGTCAGTGCACCCGGACCGGGTGCTGGTCGCCAGGCCCGGCAGCAACGCTAGCGAGGTGGCTTGCGCGTCGCCAGACTTGCTTGCACCTTTGCCAACATTGCCGTCTCTTCCAGCATCTCCCCCGTGCCTTGTACGACGCTCGTGAGCGGGTCGTCCGCCACGTACACCGGGAACTTCGTCTCCTGGGCCAACCGTCGGTCCAGCCCGCGCAGCAGCGCGCCGCCGCCCGCCAGTGCGATGCCCCGGTACATCAGGTCGGCGACGAGCTCCGGCGGCGTGATCTCTATCGTCGATCGAACCGCCTCGACGATCGCGCTGATCGAGCCTGACAGCGCGTCCCGGATCTCCACCGTGCTCACCTCGACCGACTTCGGCAGGCCCGTCGCCAGGTCCCGTCCCCGGATATCGATCGTCTCCTCTTCCTCCATGGGAAAGGCGGAGCCCGCCTGCATCTTGATCTCCTCCGCCATTCGCTCACCGATCAGCATGTTGTGCACCTGTCGCGCGTACGCGATGATCTCCTGGTCCATCTCGTCGCCCGCGACACGGATCGATGTGCTCACCACGATCCCGCCCAGCGCGATCACCGCCACCTCCGTCGTGCCGCCGCCGATGTCGACGATCATGCAGCCGTGCGGTTCCATCACCGGCAGTCCCGCGCCGATCGCCGCCGCCATCGGCTCCTCGACTAAGAATGCGGCGCGCGCGCCGGCGTTGATCGCAGCGTCGTGGACCGCGCGCTTCTCCACTTCGGTTACGCCGCTCGGAATGCCGATCACCACGCGTGGGCGTGGGATGCCCAGCCCGAAGCGGTCGTGGCACGCGCGGATGAAGTAGTGGAGCATCCGCTCCGTCACCTCGAAGTCGGAGATCACGCCGTCCTTAAGCGGTCGAACCGCGACAATGTTCGCCGGTGTGCGGCCCACCATTCGCTTCGCCTCCGCGCCGATCGCCAGGACTTTCTTCGATATCTTGTCGATGGCGACGACCGAAGGCTCATCGATGACGATGCCCCGCCCGCGCACCATCACCAGCGTGTTCGCCGTCCCCAGATCGATGCCTACGTCGTGGGAGAAGAAGCCCAGGAGGGCAGTCAGTGGATTGATCAAATGACGTGTCCTTACGTTACGTGAGACTGGATTGTACCTGCGGGAGGCCGCAGAGCCGATTATAGCGAAGCGTCGCGCGCTGTGGAAGAGGGGTGGCGCTCAGATTGCGTTTTGTGTTTCAGAAAAGCAGTCAACGTTTATCGAAGCGTTGCACTATCCCGCCCCGTGCCGGTTCAGCAGCGCCATGAACGCCTTCTCCTCCAGGATCTCCGTCCCGTACTTGCGCGCCTTCTCAACCTTCGACCCTGGGCTCCCCCCCACGACCAGGTAATCGGTCGATTTCGTCACGCTGGAGCTCGCCGACCCGCCCAGCGCCCGGATGCGCGTCTCCGCCTCGCCCCGGCTCATCGCGGAGAGCGTACCTGTGATCACGAACGCCCGGCCCGCCAGCGGCCCCTCCCGCGCCGGCGGGGCTTCAGCCGTCATCTGAACGCCGCCCTTGCGCAGCTTCCGCATCAGCTTCCGGTTCGCCTTGTCGTGGAAGTACTCGTGGACGCTCGAAGCCACGACCGGCCCGATCGTCGGGATCGCCTCGATCTCCTCCAATGAGGCGTCCAGCAACGCGTCGATGCTGCCGAAGTGCTGCGCGAGCAGCGTCGCCGTCTCCGAACCGACGTGCCGGATGCCCAGCGCGAACAGGACATTGCCAAGCGGCCGCTTCCGGCTCGCCTCGATCGCGTCGATCACGTTCTGGGCGCTCTTTTCGCCCATCCGCTCCAGCTTGAGCAGGTTGTCCTTCTTCAGGAAGTAGATGTCGGCCGGGTCCTCGACGAGGCCAGCCTTGAGCAGCGCGAACGCGAGCTGCTCGCCCACGCCGTCGATGTCCATCGCCCCGCGCGAGACGAAGTGCTCAAGCAGCCGGAACGTCTGCGCCGGGCAGGCGTTGTTCTGGCAGTAGCGCATCACCTCGCCCTCCGGCCGCACGACCTTCGTGCCGCACGCCGGACACTTCTTCGGCGGCACGAATCGCCGCTCGTCACCCGTGCGTTTGCTCACCACCGGCCCGACAACCTGTGGGATCACCTCGCCCGCGCGCTGCACGATCACCGTGTCGCCGATCAGGATCTCTTTTCGCTTGATGTCCTCTTCGTTGTGCAGCGTCGCCATCTTCACCACCGCGCCGCCGATGTTCACGGGCTCCAGGATCGCGTACGGGTTCATGCTGCCCGTGCGACCCACGTTGATGCCGATGTCGAGCAGCTTCGTCGTACGCTGCGTCGGCGGAAACTTGAACGCAATCGCCCAGCGCGGCTCGCGACCGACGTTGCCCAGCAGCTCGTGCAGCCGCCGGTCGTCGACTTTCACCACGACGCCATCGATCTCGTACTCCAACGTCTCGCGCTTCTCGGTCCACTGCTGGCAGTGACGCCACACGTCATCGATCGTCGTGTAGCGCTCGATGTGCGGGTTGATCTTGAACCCAAACGTGCTTAGCCATTGCAGCGTCTCGAGGTGTGAGTCCGGCACACGAGCGCCCTCCGCCCAGCCGAGGCCGTACACAAAACAATCGAGCGGGCGGCCTGCCGTCACTCGCGGGTCGAGCTGGCGCACCGAGCCTGCACCGGAGTTGCGTGGATTCGCGAACAGCGGCTCTCCGCGTTCGGCGCGCTCGGCATTGAGCCGCTCGAAGCCGCTCTTGATCATGAACACCTCGCCCCGCACCTCGAAGCGTCGCGGCGCGTTCTTGCCCGATACGCGCAGGGGGATGCTCCGGATCGTGCGCAGGTTCTGCGTCACGTTTTCGCCGCGCACGCCGTCGCCGCGCGTCGAGCCGATAGCAAGCTGCCCGTCGCGATACTCCAGCGCCACGGCCAGGCCGTCGATCTTCGGCTCGCACACCATCGCAAAGTCGTCGCGCTCGGCGAGCTTCGTCGTGCGCCGGTGCCAGGCGAGCAGGTCGTCTTCGCTGAACGCGTTCGCCAGACTGAGCAGCGGCACCTGGTGCTCTACGATGCCGAACGCCGCGACCGGCTCGCCGCTCACGCGCTGCGTCGGCGAATCCGGCGTGATTAGCTGCGGGTACTGCTCCTCCAGCGCGCGCAGCTCCTGCATCAGACCGTCGAAGTCCGCGTCGGGGACTTCCGGCTGGTCGAGGACGAAATAGAGGTGGTTGTGGTAGGCGAGCTCGGAGCGCAGCTCCTCGACGCGCAGTTTCGCGCGCTGCAGCTCCTGGTCGGTCTTGCTCGGCATCCGGCCTCCTTACGAGCGTCTTCGTAAGGAGTATAACAACGTCTTCGCAGCAGTTACGGCTCGTGTTCCACCGGCACCAGCCGCCGCGGCGCGCCTTCGTAGGCGAGCATGACGCGCCCCGCTAACGAGTCGTCGCGAATGAGCTCGACGACGGCATCGGCGATCTCGTCCGGTTGCACCAGCACCGGCGGGAGCTCCTTGCGCTCTTGGGTTGTCATGGCTCCGATCGTGCGCTGCGATGCCGGCGTGTTCACCCAGCCCGGGCAGATGCAGTTCACCCGCACGCCCATCGTTTCAGCCAGCGGCGCCAGCGCCGCGGTCAGCCGCACGACACCCGCCTTCGCTGCCGCGTACTCCGGCGCGCCGTGCGGCCGAAAGCCGATGCCCGCGCCGGACGAGATGTTTACGATCGCGCCGCCTCGATCGCGCATCGCCTCGATCGCGCACTGCGTCGCAAGCATCACACCGCGCAGGTACACATCGATCACACGGCCCCAACGCGCAGCGTCTGCGTCGGGAAAGAACGGCGGCTCAATGAACACGCCGGCGTTGTTCACCAGGATGTCCAGCCCACCGAACGTCTCCTGTGCGAACGCGACCATCGCCTGCACGTCATGTTCATTGGCGACGTCGCCCCGCACGAACGCCGCGCGGCCTCCGGACGTTGTGATTAGGGCGACAGTCTCACGCCCGCCCGCCTCATCGATGTCATCGACGACGACCGCCGCGCCCTCCGCCGCCAAGCGCAGCGCCGTCGCCCGCCCGATGCCCGACCCCGCGCCGGTCACCAGCGCCACCTTACTCCGAATGTCCATGCTCCGACGCGCCCTTATCCGGTTGTCCGTTCGCTATCCGTTGACCCACTTGCGCCGGACCGGCCGCGTGTTCGGCTGCCCCACGTTCTCCCAATACGCCGTGTCCGCCCGCGCGATGTCGAAGCGAAAGATGACCTCCTCGTTTTTGATGTTCAGCCCTGTTTCAGATGCTGCTGCAACGACTTGAACGCGCGTGGCCGCGTCGTTGGCCTCGGTCGCCCGGCCACGCACCGAGAACTCCTCATCGTTTTTGCCCGGCAGACAGTGGAGCATGTAGCGCCCGTCTCGACGCAGGTCGCCCAGCTTCGGCGAACGATGGCCTATCGCCACGTAGAGCTGCCCGCTGGCGATCACCGGGCAGACGGGGTGCACCTGTGGCGATCCGTCTGCCTGCGCGGTGGCAAGGTACGCGAGGGCTGCCGCAAGCTCTCGAAGCCGCGCCAGCCCCGCCTCCGCCATCTCCGGCTCTGCCGTCGCGAACTCGGCCCACGACGCCACGGCCTACCCCTCCGCGCCTGGTGGCTTGAACTCGATGATCTGGCAGTAGTTTCCGTCCGGGTCGAGGAATGTTGACATGATCCCGCCCCACTCCTCACGACCGGCCTCGCGGATGAACGTCACGCCCTGCGCCGCGAGTCGCTTCTGCTCCGCGCTCAGGTCGTCGACGAAGAAGTTCATCAGCACGCGGTGAGGCTCCTTCGTTGCGCCCTTCGTCTCGCTGTGCCCGTCGATGAGAAACACTGTCTCGCCGGCGAAGAACGCTGCCTCGCCTATATCGGGATTCGGACGCAGCCCGACCACATCGCGATAGAACGCCCCCAGCCGCCGCGGGTCTTCGCTCGTCACATTGAGCAGGAATGAGTTGACTTTCATTGTTCCATATCCTCTCTTCACTTCAGATGCGTCGTCGAAGGCAATCGAATCTTCCTACTGCACCTCCTGAGCGACCACCTGGGTCGCCGTCGCCACCGCCGCCAGCTTTCCATCTTGGCGCGTGAACATGGCCTCGACGTGGATCATCGTTCGTCCGCGATGCACCACGCGCGATTCGATCCGCAGCAGGCCGGGCCCGATCGGCCGGAAGTACGAGACGCGCAGGTCGGATGTGGTGAACGTCTCGCCCTCCGCCAGCACCGATATCGTCGGGAAGATCAGCGCGTGGTCGGCGAGCGCGGCTACGAAGCCGCCGAACAGCGCACCGCGTTCGTGGAACATGCTCTCGTCTGTCTCCCACTCCAGCCAGGCGCGACCACCCTCCCACCGAGTCGGGCGCGGCAGGCCGAGGCGCTCCACGAACGGGGGCGCGTCGCC
>JBAROU010000085.1:0-5828 GCA_049642385.1 Dehalococcoidia bacterium
CCCTGCGCCCGAAGCCAGCCCGCCGCGGCGGGCTGGGCCGGCGTCGCTACCGGAGGCGCGCGTGACGACCGACGAAGAGACGCAGGTGCGTAAGCGCCGACGACGCCGTCGCGGGCGGCGCGGTGGCGCTGGCGCGCGGCGCGAGCCGGCGCAGGCCGCCGAAACGGCGGAAGGGCCCTCGTCGCTCGGTTGGGAGTGGCGCACGTTTCCCGTGTTCTTCGCGTTCGCGGCGGGGCTGTTGCTGATGGGCATCGCGTGGCCAATTCCGGGCATCGGCGCCACGCTGTTCTTCGCGGGCATCGGCGGCGTCGCCTACGGCGTCGCGCACATCCTCACCCGCACGATCATCGCGCGTCGGCGGCGCTAGGCGTCTCTTCTTGTCGCGCTGCGCTCATTGAACGCCTGCTGTTATCGTGTGTCGAGATTCTTCCGGGAACTTATCCCTGTCTCATAATTGCTAAGCTGGCGACATGGTGGAATCAGCTCCTCCGCAAGCAATCTCCACTGGGGAGTGGATCACGATTGGCCTTACTGCCGCTGGACTCATTGTGGCGGTGGCGGGCATCGTGATTGCCTGGAAGATGCTCCGGAGGCCAGCGACGACCATCACTGCCGGCTTCTGGAAGGTCGAGCGTTTCAGCTCTGGCGGCCTCTTCAAAGATGCAATTCCTGTACGTGGCGTGCTGCAAGTATCGGGTTTAGTTGCATTCTCGCCGATGGGTACGTCCTTTATGATCAATGGAATGAAGTGTGTGGCAAGTGCGGCGGGCAGGAGCATCATCTTGGAGGCAGTTCAAGACCATCTGAATGAGGTACACCAGGGTGGCATGTCGCTCCCATTCATGTTTCGGGAGAGCGGTACAGCGTCACTGCTACCTGATAGTTCGCTGGTTGACATCGAGGTATGGATTAGATTAGCCGATGGATCGAATGTTCACGATAGACAAACGGCGCTAGCTGTAACCGGCCAGGTGATACAGGTAGAGTCAATCCAGTTTATGCCTGAACGAACACCTCTTCAGATGGTCAAACGTAGGTACAACTTGGCGAGGCGCGCGATTAGTAAAGTCTGGGATCGCGAGAAACATGAGCCGTTCTAGTGCAGAAGACCTAGCGTGGCTGCGCCTTCGCCCGTCGCGGCCTCGCTGACCCCAACACCTTCTCTCGGATCAATTCCTGATACGGCATCGCCTCAGCCGCAATCACGGCCCTAGCGCAGCTCCCGCACCATCCACACCGAAGGCACGTCCTCCGGCTCGGCGGGCCAGGCGTCCTTCGTGAGCGGCCGGTAGCCCAGGCGCAGCCAGAAGTAGAGCGCCAGGCCCAGGCGCGCGGGCACGGTAACGTACACGCGCGCGAACGAGCCCGCGAGGCGCTCCTCCAGCGCGAGCGCCGCCCGCCCGCCGATGCCGAGGCGCCGCTGCGTCGGGTCGATCGCGAGGAAGCGCACGCGCGCGGCGTTGCGCTTCGGCGCGCGGACGTCGTACGCGAGCAAGCCGGCGCAATCGCCCTCGACGACGGCGAGCACGCCGTCTCCACCGATGGCCGCCTGCAGCGCGTCCTCGTCCGGCCACGCCTCGCACGCCATGTCAGACGCAACGCCCGGCAGCCAGCGCGCGAGCGCTGCCGCGTCGTCCTTCGTGAGGGCGCGTAGGGTGGTTACTCTTCGTCGCCGAGCCACTGGCGCACCAGGTCCGGCATCTCGCGCAGGGGCACCCGGCGCACCGTACACGCCGGCAGCGAGTTGAGGAACGCCTTGCCGTACTTCTTGCTGTGGATCCGCGCATCGAGCACGACCATCACGCCCCGGTCGGTCTTGCGACGGATCAGCCGTCCGAAGCCCTGCTTGAAACGCAGCACCGCCAGCGGCACCGCGTACTCGTTGAAGGGGTCTTCGTAGAGTTCCGAGCGCGCCTGGAAGATCGGGTCGTCCGGCACAGAGAAGGGCAGTCGGGCCATCACCAGCAGCGAGAGCGCTTCGCCGACGACGTCGACGCCCTCCCAGAAGCTCGCCGTGCCCAGCACGATGGTGTGCGGCTGCTCGCGCAACGTCTGAGTGAGCTGGCGCGGCGAACCGTCGACGTTGTGCGCAAGAGCGAGGATCTGCTCCTCCTCGAGCGCGCCCTTGATGCCGTTGTGCGCGGCGCGCAGGCTCGCGTGCGACGTGAACAGCGCGAGCGCGCGACCGCCGCTGGCGCGCGTCAGCTCGATCAGCGCCTGCTGGACGCCGTTCATGTAGCCGGCCTGGTTCGGCTCCGGCATGTCCTGTGGCACGAGCACCATGGTCGACTGCGCGTAATCGAACGGCGAGCCCAGCAGCAGCTCGTTCGCCTCAGGCAGGCCGAGCGCCTGGCGCATGTAGTCGAAGCTGTCCTCTGCTGTGAGCGTAGCGCTGGTGAGTATCGCGGTCTCCTTCTGCGAGAACAGGCGCCCCTCGAGCAGCTCGGCGACACGGAGTGGCGCGCTCGCCAGACCGACATCGCCAGAACGCTGCTGCGTGAGCCAGCAGATCGTGTTGGCGTCGTCGCGCATGACGATTTGGGTCATGCCCTGTCGCAGTGTGACGCCCGCCTGCGCCAGGTCGGCCGCCTCCGTGGCGAGGGACTCGTAGTCCAGTAGGGTCGTCGCATCAGGCGACTGGAGGCCTTCGTTGAGCTGCTGCAGCGCTGAGACCACGCGGCCCAGCGCTGCGCCCAGGTTTTCCCATGCCAGTTCGACATCGGCCCAGTCCGGCTGCACGCGCGTGGCGCGACTGATCAGGAGCCGGTCCTCGTAGCCGGACTCCCGCGTGAGCTGCTGGCGTAGGAAACCGGAGATGCGCAGAAAGAAATCGGGGAGGCGCTCGCGGGCGCGCTCGACGGCGTCCTCGGCATCCGAGGCATGCGCGAGGAGCTCGCGGTTCGTGTCGATCTGCGAGGCGAGGCCGCGCGCGGCGTTGCGCAGCCCCGCGACGAGCCCGCCGCCGCCGCGCCCGGCCACGCGTTCAAGCAACGTCGTCAGGTCGCCCTCCTGCGCGAAGAACCCGAATTGCTGCGTCGCCTCCGCCTCCAGGTGCTGCGCTTCGTCCACGATCAGGTGGTCATACTCCGGGATCACGCCGCCGCCGACAGCGAGGTCGGAGAGGAGCAGTGCGTGGTTCACGACAAGCAGGTGCGCCGCCTCGGCCCGCCTGCGTGCGCGCAGCAGAAAGCACGAGCCGTCCTTCACGAACGGGCACTGTATCTGCATGCAACCCTCGTTAGCGGCGCTCAGCCGGTTCCACACAGTATCCTCGCCCTGCGAAAGGCGGATCTCCGCGCGGTCGCCGGTGTCCGTGTGGGGGAGCCAGAGCAGCAGGCGCACGAGCAGCTTCGCCTCATCCGAGGTGATGTTCTGCGAGCGCCGCAGGTTCGACCAGCGCAGCAGGCACAGGTAGTTGCGCCGGCCTTTGAGCTGCGCAGCGCGCAGCTCGCTGTCGCCACCGATGATCTGCTGCACGACGGGGATGTCCTTCCCCATCAGTTGCTCCTGCAGGTTGATCGTATTCGTCGAAACGACGACGCGCGTGCTATTCGCGAGGGCGTAGCGCGCGGCCGGCAGCAGATAGGCAAGCGACTTGCCGATGCCTGTGCCCGCTTCGACGAGGAGGTGCTCGCTGTTATTCAGCGCCTCGGTGACGGCATGCGCCATCTGCACCTGCTCCGGCCTCTCCTCGAACTCCTCGATCACCTTCGGTGCGGTGACCGTCAGGTCGCGTTCGATCTCCTGTACGTCGATCGTCTCAGGTTTGTCGCCGCCGATGCGGATCGGTCCGCCTGAGGCGGACGGCGGTCGCACCGCGCCGTGCACGAGGCCGGGCGTCTCGGCGCCGGCCATCGCCGGATGTTCGTCCGAAACCTCGCGTAGCAGGTAGCGCAGCGGCCAGTCGGTGACCGACGCGATGCGTTCGGCTTCGGCAAGCAGCGGCGCTGGCAGCGCGGCGAGCCGTTCGCGCAGCGCGAGAAAAACGCTGCGCGCGGCGTCCGCGTCGGCCAGCGCGCGGTGACGCACCGGGAAGTCGATCTCCAAATGTCGTGCGATGGCGCGTAGGCTGTGCTCGAGCAGGTCGGGCAGGAGCAGGCTGGCCAGCTCCTGCGTGTCGTACGATGGGCCGGACGGCCGCACCCAGGCACGGTCGAGGAAGTCAAGATCGAACGCCACGTTCTGGCCGACGACCGGTGCCGCGCCGATGAACGCCGCGAAGTCGCCCGCGATCTCCGCGAACTGGGGCGCACCGGCAACATCGGCGTTACTGATGCCGGTCAGGCACTGGATGCGATAGGGGATGTGCTGCTTCGGGTCGACGAACGTGCTGAACGTCTCGCAACCGCCGTTCAGGTCGAAGCGGACGGCGCCCACCTCCATGATGGTGTCGCGGTCGGGGTCCAGGCCCGTCGTCTCAAGGTCCAGGGCAACGTAGGTGCGGGGCATGCTCGGCGCCAGTGTAGCACGGGCGTGAGGAACAGAACAGATGCGCGAACCAGCACACCGCTCGGGCCGGGGAGTGCAGAGGGGCGAGCCCCTCTGCCGGGGGTCTTGGGGGTGTCCCCCGGATGCGCTACTCCCCCGGCTGCACCGCCTCACCCATGCTCGTCTCCGTGAAGCGCTGGAGGTTGCCGTCCAGCAGCCCGTGGCCGGCGTGGAAGCGACCGGCGTGGAACTCCTCCAGCAGCTCCTCCTGCGTCGCGCAGTCCTTCTCGAACACCGTGCAGTAGACACCGATGCCCTGCGTCGAGTGGGCGTCGCTGCCGCCGGTGCCCGGCTTGCCCGCCGCCTGCGCCACGCGCAGAGCATAGACGTTCTCCCGCACGGTGTTCGCGCCGTTCAGCACCTCGACCGCGTCGACGAGCTGGAAGACCGACAGCTTGGCCGCCGCCTCATCCGGCGTGAGCGTGAACGGCTCCTTGCCCTGGCGACGGAAGTACACCGGATCGAAGAAGTGTCGGAACGGGTGCGCGACGATGAGGAAGGCGCCCTGTTCGTCTGCCACGCGGCGTAGCGTCGCGGCGTGGCGGATGCCGCTCACGTACTCCTTCAGCCCGAGCGCGAGGATGTGGCCGAGGTCGGTCGACACTTCCATCCCGTTCGCGATGAGGAGGTCCGCGTTCTCGCGCCGGAAGTCCTGAAGGAGGAAGCGGTCCCAAAGTCGGTCGTGCTCGCTCATGTGCACCGCGGTCAGTCCGCGCGAGCGGGCTTCGGCCATGAGATCGTCGGGGTTCAGGCCGCTGTCTGACGCCCCTCGTGTCGTGTGGATGTGCATGTCGATGATCGTGCCCATCGCGGCAGTATAACAACGCTGGCCGTTAGTCTCCGTTCGGCCCGAGCAGCGATAAGTACGGCATGATCCAGCCGAAGACCAGCACGAAGACAAGCCCCACGGCCAGCAACGGCAGGCGTGCGCGTCGCATGACGACCGCCATCGGCAGCACGGCGATCGCGGTGATCGCGAGCACGAGGATCGTGAACGCGCCGTTTGGACTGCCCAGCCGGCCGGCCGGGTTGCGCTCTTCGAGACCGGCGAGCGCCAGCCCGAGCACGAGGCCCAGCGCCGTTAGCGTCAGTACGCCGAAGACGTGGAGCACAACCGACAGCGCGACAAACGACGTGCCCTCGGGCAGCACCTGGCCTAGCAGCGCGCTGTTCGCTCGCGCCCGCACGAGCGCGATGGCGACGATGGGCGACAACACGATCGCCAGCGCGTAGCCGCAGACGAAGCCTGCCAGCGCCTCGGCCACGGCTAGCCGTTTTCCCACATGGCCAGCGCGTATGCGCTGCTCAGCTTTTGCAGGAACGACGCGACTGGATAGCCG
>JBAROU010000089.1:0-9260 GCA_049642385.1 Dehalococcoidia bacterium
GTATCACCGGTCCCTCGACGAACCCACGCAGCGCGTGGAGTCGTTCATGGGGGAGCTCGTCGGCCCTGGCTACCTCGGTACGATGTGAATGCTGCCGGAGTGGGTGCGGATACGCACCGTGGGGCCATGGTCGCTCGGCGCACTGCCGTCCTTCTTGAGCGAGAACTCGGAGCGCACGGTGCCGCTGTGCGTCTCCGCGTCCAGAAAGAACACGCTGTTTGGCTCGAACGCCAGCTGCACAGAGCCGCTCGTGACGTCGATGTCGAACGCGCCGTGGACGCCGCCCGCGTAGCGCACGGCGCCGCTTCTTGTGTGGAGCGTGAGCGCCCCGCCTACGTCCGCGATGGAGACCGAGCCGCTCCTGCTGACCAACCGGGTGTCGCCGCCCACATCCTCGATCTGGAGTGAGCCGCTGCGAGACTCGATGCTGAGGCTGCCCTTGCAGCCGCGCACGCGCACGCCGCCGCTGCGCGAGTCGATCACCAGCGCCCCGGCGATGCGCTCCGCTTGCACGGTGCCGCTGCGAGACGCGATCGTCGTGTCGGCGCCGATCTGGCTCACCGTAACGCGACCGCTACGTGCTTCGATCTGTAGCGGCCCTGCGACGCCGGTCACCTCGATCGGTCCGCTGTGCTGGGCAAGCTGCCCGCTGCTTTCGCGTGGCACGGTGAGCTGGTAATCGATGCGCGGGCCGCGTGTGAGCAGGCCCAGGAAGCCGCTCGGGCGGAGGAGCGCCGGCGCCCGCACAATGATGCGGGAGTCTTCTTGCCGGATGCCGCGGGCGACGAGCTCGAACTGGTCGTCTGCCTCGTCGTCGCTCTCGGCCCAGATGCGCGCCAACACCTCGATGCGGGCCTGGCGCGTCTCTTCGCCACGCACGCCAATCGTGCCAGAACGGTTTTCGATATCGAGCGTTGCCCGCTCGCCGACATCGAACTCGCGTGTCAGGGTGCGCAGGTATTCCATGCGCTACCAGTCGTCGTCCCAGCGCCAGGCGCGCCGCCAGGGCCGGTGGTGCCGGCGCCAGCCGAATGGGCCGATCCGCAGCAGCTCGATGCCGGAGAGCACCGCCAGCGTGACGAGCCAGGGCGGCTCTGCGTCGATCGCTGCGATTGCGAGCAGCAAGGCGATGATGAAGATCGTCATGCGGATCATGGTTACCTTCTCCCCTCCGAAGCGAGCGGCGCGGGCTTGAAGTCGAGCGCCTGCTCGCCCGCGGCGCGGTCCAGGCGCAGCCCCCAGGGCACCAGCGTCGACGCCAGCGTGCGCCGGATGCCGGGGCTCCTGCCGCCAAATTCGCGCGCGATGAGGTCTCGTTCCAGCTCAGCGCATGTCTCGCGCACCTTCTGCCTGGTCAGTAGCTCCTGTGTCGTCAGGTCGTACATGGGATGCCTCCTTCTACTCCGGACCGACCCAACCGCTGAGGCGCCGGCCCGTCCGGCCGTGCGGCCCGCGACGGCCGTGGCGTTGTTCCGGCTCCGTATCGTGGTCGGCGGCCGTGCGCAGCGAGCGGCCCAGCATGCGCACGAACCAGCTGTTCACAGAGAGGCCAGCCTTCGCAGCCGCCTCGGTCGCCAGGTCCTTCAGCTCTGCCGGGATGCGCAACGTGATCTTCTCTACATCGCCCTCGCTCATCGACCATGATTCGTCCGGCGGCTCCGACGCCTCGCGGGCGCGCACCTGCAGGTCGAGCAAGCCCAGGCGGTAGTTGAGCGTCACGTGGTAGTGCGCCGTGACTTCGTCGTTCGCCGTCTCGGCGAAGCGCGAAAGCAGGTCGAACACGGCGCGCTCGACGTTCGGCTTCGCTGCGTCCAGGTACGCCTCGATCTGGCGGCGTCGCTCCTCGTCGTCGATCACGCCCAGCGTGTTCTTGAGCGCCTCGAAAATGCTGTCAGTCGTGAACTCCATCGGTTACGCCTTCGCCCCGTCTTTGGCCTGTTCGAACGTCAGGCGCAGTCGCTTGGGCCCGCGCAGGAAGATTGAGTCGATCTGCTCGATCTGGTCGTCCACACGCGTGAAGCGATCAAGGCGCGAGAGCAGCGCCTCGAGCGCGATCCGCCCTTCCAGCCGCGCCAGCGGTGCGCCCAGACAGAAGTGGATACCGTGCCCAAACGCGATATGGCCCTGCGTGTCGCGCGTCACGTCGAAGCGGTCGCCTTCCGGGTACTTCCGTTCGTCTCGATTCGCCGAGCCGTAGATCGGCAACACGATCGACCCCTCCGGGATACTCGTACCGGCGAGCTCGGTGTCGCGTGTGACGAACCGGAAGAGGAACTGCACCGGCGCGTCGTAGCGAAGCGCCTCTTCGACCAGGTTCGGGATGAGCGACGGGTCATCGCGCACCTTCGCGAGCTGGTCAGGGTTGTCCAGCAGCGCGATCATCGCGTTGCCGAGCAGGTTCGTCGTCGTCTCGTTGCCCGCGATCAGCAGCAGCGCAATGAAGGCGAGCACCTCGTCCGAGCTGAGCGCCTGCTGCTCTTCCTCCGCTCGAATCAAGTCGCTGATCATGTCGTTCCTCGGTTGGCGGCGCCGTTCCGCTACGGCCTGCTCAAAGTAAGCTTGGAACTCTGAGCCCCCATCGCCATCGTGGTCGTCGGGGCCATGCTGCGCTGCAGACGTCGAGTGAGAGTCGTCGCGCACAGCGTCGTCGGACCAGCGCTTGAAGGCCTCTTTGTGCGCCGGGTCGACGCCCAGGATCTCGGCGATGATCGTGACTGGCAGGGGCATCGCCAGATCCGTGATCAGATCCATCGCGCCCTTCGGCGTGACGGCGGCGATGAGATCGTCGGTGATCTGCTGGATGCGCGGCTCCAGGTCAGCGATCATGCGGGGTGTGAAGGAGCGGTTGACGATATTCCGCAGGCGGGTGTGATCGGGCGGGTCGCTGAAGACCATCATGCGCGTCGGGCGTACCTCGCCCGTCTCACGATCGTGAAGGTGGGTGTTGCTGATCCCCGCCGATGAGAAGATCTCCGGATGGGTGAGGACGTGCATGACGTCGTCGTACCGGCTGATGGCGAAAGCGCCCATCGGCTCGATGCGGTGGACCGGGAGCTCGTTTCGCAGGTGGGCGTAGGAGGGGTAGGGGTTCTGTCTCACCTCTGGGTCGAGCGGATTGTATTCCACTGTAGTGCCTCTCGGGCCGCTGGCTTCGCGGCATCTATGTGCCAGCAGTATGCCATCACCAAGATGGCTTGTCAAGTCCATTGTTTCGCGGTTCGTTGATAGCCTCTCCAAGCCCGTGATAAGCTGCCTCCGGAGGGATCGCATAGAGGTCTAGTGCGGCCGCCTGCTAAGCGGTTACCTGGGGAAACTTGGGTCATGGGTTCGAATCCCATTCCCTCCGCCAGCTATGAAGAATACGGTGCAGGTCATGGGGTTCCCGCCTGAGGCGGGCCCGTCTGGGCGAATCCTATTCCCTCCGCCACTGAACCCACATCGAGGGCACATGCGCTACCATATCTGGACCGTCGGCTGCCAAATGAACGTGGCGGACTCGCAGAAGCTCGCCGCCGGCCTCGACCGCCTCGGCTGGTCGGAGGTCGGCCAGCCCGCCCAGGCCGACCTCGTCGTCCTCAACACCTGCGCCATCCGCGACCACGCAGAGCAGCGCGCGATCAGCAAGCTGGGGACGCTCAAGAAGCTACGCGGCCAAGGCAGCGAGTTCAAGATCGCGGTCATGGGCTGCATGGTCGGCCTGAAGACCGACGAGCTCGAGCGCCGCTTCCCCTTCGTCGACGCCTTCGCCCAGCCCCAGCGCTTCGAGCCGATTCTAGAGGCCGTCGGCTACGACGACCTGGGTGGCGAGTTCTGGCCAGCGGCCTTCGCCGCGTCGGACAGCGTCACCGCCTACGTGCCGATCATCCACGGCTGCGACAAGTTCTGCACCTACTGCATCGTCCCCTACCGGCGCGGCCGCGAGCGCAGCCGCACCGTCGACGACATCCGCGTCGAGGTCGAGCACCTGGCCGCGAAGGGCGTACGCGAAGTGACGCTGCTCGGCCAGACGGTCGAAGCGTATGGCCACGACCTGGACGATCGACCCGACCTCGGCGACCTCCTACGCGCGCTGCACGACATCGATGGCATCGCGCGGTACCGCTTCCTCACCTCCTACCCCAAGGACATGACGGAGCGCATCATCACAGCCGTCGCGGAGCTGCCCAAGGTCTGCGCGTACTTCAACATCCCGGTGCAGTCTGGCGACAACGCTGTGCTGGAGCGCATGCGCCGCGGCTACGATATCGAGCTGTATCGCGAGAAAGTCGGCCTGATCCGCCGTTTCGCGCCGGACGCCGCTATCACCACCGACGTCATCGTTGGCTTCTGTGGTGAGACGGATGCGGAGTTCCAGCACACCTACGACCTGCTCGCCGACATCGAGTTCGACAAGGTGCACGTCGCGGCGTACTCGCCGCGGCCGGGCACCATCGCCCATCGCAAGCTAGAAGATGACGTGCCGCACGAGGTGAAGGTGGCCCGGCTTCACGCCGTGGAGCAGCTCGAGGCGGGGATCAGTGGCCGCATCAACAGCCGCTTCCTGGGCCAGGACGTGGAGGTGCTCGTGGAAGGCGAGAAGCCAGCCGCGGATGGCGAGCCGTCACTCTACGGCCGCACGCGCGCGAACAAGCTCGTCCACTTCTCGGGCGACGCGATGCCCGGCGACCTCACCACCGTCCGCATCGAGCGGGCGAGCCCGTGGTCGCTGGTGGGGACGGGCCTTTAACTACGCATACCGCGCACCGTCGAGCGGTGGTGCGCAAGGGACGCCAAGCTCTTCTCGTGTGACGTTGCTAGCTTAGAACGGTAGGCCCTTCATGCCCTCCACGCCCTTCAGCGCCGCGATCTCTCCCGCGTGCTGCGGCGCGTGCGTCGCCAGAATCGCGGCGATCGTCCACTCCGCCGTCTGCTCGCCGGCCGGCGTCTGCACCTTCTTCTGCAGATCGGCGTCGCTGACGTTGTCCAGGTACGCGTCCGTCGCCGCGAACACCGCGCTCGCGTAGTCCCGAAAGGCCGGGTAGTCCATCTTCACCGTCTTCGCCCAGTCCGGGTTCATCGTTGGGTCGCCCGTGGACGCAACGCTCGCCTTGCCGTCCCAGCCGCCCGTTTGGTACAGCGTCGGCTTGCCCTGGAGCATGCCGTGGACGATTGTGTCCTCCGCGAACACGGTGTGCGCGTAGATCGACGCGATCGATGTTACGGTGCCGTCCGGGTTCTTGTTTAGCACCTCCGGGCTGCACTCCCCCATCATCGACGAGAGCGCGCCGTGCCACATGCCGAGTTGTACTTTGGCCGTCTGTGCTGCGTTCAATCCTGTTCCTCCTTGTTTCTGTCGTTCTTGTGTCCGTAGAATCGGCTCTCTTTATACATAATCCCGCGGCTAAGGACGAATCGCGACTGGACAGAATCCGGCGCTGTCCCTACGATCAGGCGTGCCTCGCTCCGAACCAGCCGCCGGCGGCCGCCGCGCCCCCACACCTCTTATCGCCGTGCTCGTCGTTATCTTCACGGTGGTGGAAGGGGAGCTGCGCGCGCTGCTCATCCACCGCAGCGGTGAGCCGTATCAGGACCTCTGGGCCATCCCCGGCGGCATGCTCCACCCGGGCGAGTCGCTCCAGGACGCGGCGGTGCGCAAGCTGGAGGACGAGACCGGCCTGCGCGATGTATACCTGGAGCAACTTTACACCTTCAGCCACCTGGATGATGTGACGCCGGGCGGCGCCGTAGCAGTCGCCTACTTCGCGCTCGTCGATAGCGCGCTCGCCCGCCTCGCTGAGCGCGCCGATTGGCAGCCGGCGTGGTTCCCCGTGGCGCACCCGCCAGAGCTCGCCTTCCGCAACGAAGAGGTGCTCGATTACGCGTTGGAGCGCCTTCGCAACAAGCTCGAGTACACCAACGTCGCGTACAGCCTGCTGCCGGGGCGCTTCACCCTGAGCCAGCTCCAACGCGTCTATGAGAGCATCCTGGGCCAGCCGCTGGACAAGCGAAACTTCCGCAAGCGCATGCTCTCGCTCGCCATCATCGAGGCCACGGGCGAGCGCCAGGCCGAAGGCGCCGGTCGCCCTGCCCAGCTCTACCGCTTTCGCTCTCGCGAACCGGTAGAGCTTTAAGCGTTCGTGTTCGGCGGTCCAGTCCGCCAGCCGACGTCTGGTACAATACGCGCTGGACGTCCCGCCATGACCATGCGCCACATCGAAGACCGACCGACGGCTACCGTCGAGGACTATCTCCAGGAGATCTACGATCTGCTAGGGGATGGAAAGTCTGCCATCGCTGCCCGTCTCGCTGAACGCATCGGCGTCTCCCTGCCAACCGTCTCGGCCACACTGCAGCGCATGCAGCGCGACGGGCTCGTCGAGATCCAGGACCGCCACGAGATCCAGCTCACAAAGAAGGGCACCGACGCCGCCCAGTCGATCAAGCGTCGTCACTTCCTCGCCGAGCGCCTGCTCGTCGATATCCTCGGTATGGACTGGGCGGACTCGCACGAAGAGGCGCACCGCATCGAGCATGCCGTCTCGCCCAAAGTCGAGGAGCGGATCATGAGGATCCTGGGCAACCCCACCACCTGTCCCCACGGCAACCCGTTTCCCGGTCTGCCACGGCCCGCGACCGTGCTTCTCTCAACGCTCGTCGAGGGTAACGAACGGGAAATCGACGGTGTCCAGGAGGACGCGGAGGAGGACGCTGACCTGATGCGCTTCCTTCAACAGAACGGCCTTACGCCCGGTACGAAGATACGCGTCACGGAGCTCGCCACATACAACTCGACGATGACGGTAGACGTGGACGGCCGGCAGGTCGTCCTGGGCCTGCCGGCCGCTTCGTGTGTGCGCGTAGTGGATCCGATCGCCGCGAAGGCGAGCTAACCTCTAGCCGTTACCGTTCCTTCGATAGGCCATCACGCCCAGTCCCGCTGCCGCCAGGGCAGCGCCCGCCAGCCCGATCACCAGCACCCATAGCCCGCTCGATGAATCGCCGCCGGAAGCCGCGCCTGCCGACGGCAGGCCGCTGGCAGACGTCGTCGCCGTTGGGCCAGCCGGTGCGGTCGTGCCGGGGCCGGTTGCCGTGGTCGCAACAGGCGTGTTCGTCGGCCCGGTGGCGCCTTGAACGACAATGCGCCCGCGCTGCAAGGCCGGATGCACCTCGCAGAAGTAGAGGTACGTCCCGGCGGTGTTGAACGTGTACTGGAAGGTATCAATGCCGGTCAAAATGCCCGAATTCCAGAGCGGTGAACCGCTCGGGGAATCGCAGCTTGCTCCGCATTCCGTTGTCGTGTGCGGGATCTGACCCACGTGGGTCCACTCCACGGTGTCGCCCACGTTAATCACCGTCTCGCAGACACCGCCCTCAAAGCTTGCATTGCAGAAGTAGGCATCGCCTATGTCGATGCCTACTGGCCCGCCCGCGTTCGCTGTTCCCCCGGAGATCATCGCCAACGTTGCGACCGCGATAGCAAACGCGGCGAGTCGAGCTGCGACTGCCATGAAGGGCTCCTTTCGTATTGTACGTGTGCTTACTCCATGAACTAACTGATGTGAAGCGTACGATCGCCACTCGTTCTGGTCAAGCGCTGTCGTGCACAGCCGCGCCATCGCTCATAGTCGACAACCGTGATACAATAGCCCGCTGGGTAGGATGCCTCATCTCCGTGAGGGGGTGATGCCCACCCCGATGGAGGCGGGGCCGGAGGGGAGGGCGTTGCGCTAAGGACGGCGATTAGGGGCCGGTCTTCGGGCCGGCCCCTTGTATATTGACAGCAAGAGCGCCCGAAGGACTGCCTCATGCGCATCGCATCGTTGTTGCCCAGCGCCACAGAGATCGTCTACGCGCTCGGCCTTGGTGACCAGCTCGTCGCGGTGACGCACGAGTGCGACTTCCCGCCGGACGCTGCGACGAAACAGCACGTGACGCGCAACCTCCTCGCGGCCGATCTTTCGAGCGCGGAGATCGACCGCGCGGTGCTCGAAAGCTCTCGCGACGAGCACAGCATCTACCAGCTCGACATCGACGCGCTCGTCGCCCTTCGCCCCGATCTGATCCTTACCCAGCAGATCTGCGAGGTGTGCGCGGTGCCGCGCTCTGCGGTGGAGGGCGCCGCGCAGCGCATCGACCCGCCACCGCAGGTCCTCTCGCTCGATCCGGCGTCGCTCGACGATGTTATCGAGAACATCGAAGCGGTCGGGCGTTCGACAGGACGCGAGTCGCCCGCGCGCAGCTACGTCGCTGGTCTGCGTGACCGGCTCGACGCGGTCCGAGCGGCGGTGGGCGATCCGGCGCAGCGCCCCAGGGTCGTGTGCTGCGAGTGGCTCGACCCGCTCTACTGCGCCGGCCACTGGGTGCCCGAGCAGGTGCGCATCGCCGGTGGTGAGGACGGCCTGGGCCGCGACGCGCAGCCGTCGAGGGTTGTCGAGTGGCGCGATGTACTCGACTACGCGCCCGAGGTGCTGGTGCTCATGCCCTGCGGCTTCGCGGCGGAGCAGGCGGCGGCGCGCATCGCTGACCTGGCCGCCCGTACCGGCTGGGCGACGCTGCCTGCCGTAGCGACGGGGCAGGTCTTCGCCGTGGATGGCTCGGCCTACTTCAGCCGGCCCGGCCCGCGCCTGGTCGAAGGCGTCGAACTGCTCGCCCGCATCCTTCACCCGGAGTCGTACGCAGGGCGGATGGCGGCGGGCGCTGCCCTGAAGCTGGCCGCGGGCGGCGACTGGCACTTCGAGCCGTATCGATAATTTCTCTTACGAATGCCCTTCAGGTTTCGCGCGAACCGCCGAAGGTATGTGCAGGGGCGATATGTGTCCCCGCCTTGCGACGGCCCGGCGCCGTTTCTCCCCCCGCCACCAGCCGGCGTCGGGCCTCGCCTTTCTCCTATTTGCGTTCATATCGCGGTCGCCTCAGGCGACCGCGTTTGCTTGCCTGGCATCAGCACGCCTTTCTATACTGCCTTCGTAAGGGGATATAGCTCAGTTGGGAGAGCGCTGCGTTCGCAACGCAGAGGTCGGGGGTTCGAGTCCCCCTATCTCCACCAACCAAGACGCGGCAACGGAACCGAGAGGCTGGAGGCACATCGCCCCAGCCTTTCTCCTCCGGCCACCGATGTCTTACTCGCGCCCCCGTAGCTCAGTAGGATAGAGCGACGGTTTCCTAAACCGCAGGTCGCAGGTTCGAATCCTGCCGGGGGTACCATCCTAGAGCTCGAACGAGAGAGCCTCGCAGGGGAGGAGTACGCGCGGGGCTTTCGTCTTCCACAGCAACGAACGTCC
>JBAROU010000090.1:0-8282 GCA_049642385.1 Dehalococcoidia bacterium
CTGGGCCTGATGGCGATGACAGGCGGCCAGTCGGTCGTAATCACGGATGCGTTCGTGCGCGCCGGCCTCGAGGTGCCGCTGCTCACGGCCGCGAGCTACGAGAAGCTGGCAGAGTTCTTCAACATCATCGGCGGGAGCTACCGTAACCCGCTCGACATGGGCGGCACGATCGGCTTCGGCGGCCAATCGCAACCGCTCGAGCGGCTGCTGAACATCCTCGATAACGATGAGCACGTGGATGCGATCGCGATGGAGCTGGCGTCGGGCTTCATGGCGCGACGCTGGCAGGCAGACCCAGCGAGTCTCGACAGCATGCTCGACCTGCTGCTCGCGCACCGCGAACGCTCGGCAAAGCCGTTTCTGACCATCCTGCACCCTGGCCACCTCGAAGAGGTGACCGCGAAGGCACGAGCGCGCGTCGCCGAGCGCGGCCTGCCGGTCTTCCACTCGTTTGAGCGGGCGGCGGTCGCGCTGAGCAGGGCCATCGGCCACTGGCGGCAGGAACAACGGCTCGACTAGCATCCCGGAGCGACCTCGGAGAACAGAAGGAGACTGAACCCATGGCAGAGCAACGGATCACCCCATTCCTCTGGTTTAACAACCAAGCCGAGGAAGCGATGCACCATTACGTCTCGATCTTTGAGCATGCAAAGATCGAGAGCGTTACGCGGTATGAAGAAGGGCCGCTGAAAGGCCGAGTCCTGACCGGAGTTTTCGAACTTGAGGGGCAACGATTCATGGCGCTGGACGGCGGACCGGAGTTCAATTTCACCGAGGCGATATCGTTCCAGATCAATTGCGAGACACAGGAAGAGGTCGACCACCTCTGGGAGAAGCTCTCCGAGGGCGGCGATAAAGGGGCGCAGCAATGCGGCTGGCTGAAGGACAAGTTTGGTGTGTCATGGCAAGTCGTTCCCACGGTCGTGCCGGAGTTGCTCAACGATCCCGATCCCGACAGGTCGCAGAGGGTGATGCAAGCGCTGTTGCAAATGAAGAAGCTGGATATTGCCAAACTGAAGGACGCGTATGCGGGACGATAACCGAACAGAACGGAGCAACGCCTAATGCCGGAACGAGTTCGTTTGTTAGTCGGCACCCGCAAGGCCGCGGTTATCTACACCTCGGATGAGAAGCGCGAACGCTGAGCGCAGGCGGACCCGATCCTGCCGGGCTGGAGGTTTACCACATGGCCCGTCGATACGCACCGCGACCCGGTACGCTGCCACCCGTGGCCTCGGTGGCCTGCGCTGTCTGGTAATCGCTTCGATCAGCTATAACTACAGAGCGAAAGCAGCCGGCGTAACGCCATCAGAAGGGAGACCCGGACCTACATGAAAGCAGCCGTCCTAACCGAAGCCAAGAAACCGCTCGTCATCCAGGAGGTGGGGATCGAGGACCCGGGCCCGGGTCAGGTGCTCGTCAAGACTGGCGCGAGCGGGGTCTGCCACAGCGACCTGCACTTCATCGATGGACTTTGGCCCGTACCAACCCCCGCCGTGCTTGGCCACGAAGCCGCGGGTACGGTCGAGAAGCTAGGCGAGGGCGTCACGTATGTCCAGCCGGGCGATCACGTGATCCTGCTCTTCGTGCCCTTCTGCGGGATCTGCTCGTATTGCACGACCGGCCGTCCGAATCTCTGCCCGCAGGGGCGGAGCCGGACGCCGACGCTACGCATCGGCGATAAGTCCGTCGCGCCGTTTCTCTCCATGTCGTCCTTTGCCGAGTACATGGTCGTGCCGGAAGGCGGCGTGGTAAAGATCCCCAAAGAAGTGCCCTTCGGCAGCGCTGCCCTGGTCGGCTGTGCCGTGATGACCGGCGTCGGCGCCGCGATCAACACAGCCAAGGTCCAGCCGGGCTCGAGTTGCGCCGTGATCGGCACCGGCGGCGTGGGCCTAAACGTGATCCAGGGCTGCGCGTTGGCCGGCGCGGAGCGCATCATCGCGATCGATATCAACACAAACAAGCTCGAGATGGCGCGTGAGTTCGGCGCTACACATTTCATCGACGCATCGAAGGAGGACCCCGTCGCCAAGGTGCGAGAGCTAGCCGCCGGTGGCGCTGATTACGCGTTCGAGGTGATTGGCCTGCCGCAGGCGATCACGCAGGCCTTCGACATGGTACGTCCCGGCGGCGAGGCGATCGTTGTCGGCATGGCGCCAATCGGCTCCGAGGTGACGCTCAGCGCCCCCGCGTTTCTTGCCGAAAAGGTGCTCCGGGGCTGCGTCTACGGCTCGACGCGACCTCGCTACGACATGCCGCGTCTCATCGACCTCTACATGGCTGGCAAGCTAAAGCTGGACGAGCTGGTCTCGCGCACGTACAAGCTGGACAACATCAACGATGCCTTCGCCGCGCTGAAGAACGGCGAGGTCGCACGCAGCGTAATCACGTTCGACTAGGCGCTTCATGCGGCACCACCTGATTCTCGCCACGCTCGTCGCCCTGCCAGCCGCTGCTTGCAGCGGCGGCGGCGATGACCACGACGCCACCACGACGCCATTGCCGGCAGTCCGCGCGACCGCGACGGCAGCGCTCACACCCGCCCAGGCGGCCGAGGCGGACGCCGACCCCAACCTGCCCGGCGAGTACATCGACCTGCCCGGCATCTACGGCGCCCCCTACCCATACGGGCCGCCGCCGCCTCACCAGGACGGCCCGATCGACTACAGCGCGCAGGGCCTGCCGCCCGCCGGCGGCTTCCATTGGGGGCCCTCGGATGGCTGGACGGGCGCCTGCCCGCCGGATCCGGCGACGGCGCCACTCAACTGCGGGCCCGTGCCCTCGGGCGTCTATCGCCAGCCGTGGCACGCGGAGAGCCTGGTACACAACATGGAGCATGCTGGCTTTGTCATTTGGTACAACACCGATGACCAGCACGTGATCGACGACATTGAAGCGTTCGCTACCGAGCAGGCCGCAGCTGGCGCCATGATTGTTGTGACGCCCTATCCCGACATGACTGCCGGCACCGTAGCGATCACCGCCTGGTCTCGCCGCGATATGTTCCCCGTCGAGGAGTACGACCGGAGCCGGCTCCAAACGTTCATCGATGCGCACCTCTGTCGTGTCGACCTCGAGGAGTTCTGCTCCGCCCAGTAGGCGGGGCGCATCATGCGCTGGTTGTTGCTCAGCATCGGATTCATGGCCGCGCTCCTCGTCGGTTGCAGCGGTAACAGCAACCACGAGCAAGAGCTGAAGCAGACGGTCGATGACTTCGTGCACGCGCTGAATGCCGACCCGCCCGCCGCGTTCACGATGCTCTCCACCGACTGCAAAGACAAGATCGCATACCTCGAGTTCGCCGCGCAGCTGACGTTCATCAAGGGATTCTTGGGTGATGGCGAACTCAAGATCAACGATTTCAAGGTCACGGACGCCGGTGACAACCAGAAGAAGGATGAGGCCACGGCCGATTTCAAGCTCGGCCTGGTTTCGGAGGGAGAAGAGATCCCGCTGACGCTGACCTTCGATGAGACGCAGCCGATGCGATTCATTAAGGAGGACGGTCGGTGGCGCTTCGCCGACTGCGCCGGCTTTACGCCGAGCGACGCAACCTCCAGAGAGCAGGGCGCCGATGTGGGACGGGCGACGCCGGTCTCTCCATCCGCTCCACTCGACCTCGGGCTGCTGCAAGAACAGAACGACGAGCCGAGCCTGCCGGGCGACTTCGTCGACCTCCAAGCGCTCTACGGCGGCCAGTATCCCAATACCGCCTCGCACTTGAACCAGCAGATCGACTACCGATCGCAAGGCCTGCCGCCCGCGGGTGGGCCGCACTGGGGCAGCACTGGCTCGTGTCAGCCCGACCCATCGGCGACACAGGAGTTCTGCGGACCGGTGCCTCCCGGATTCTACGAATTGCCCTGGGAAGCGGAGAGCGCGGTGCACAACATGGAGCATGGCGGCGTCGTCGTTTGGTACAACACCGCCGACCCGTCGACGATCGACGACCTGCGCAGTTTTGGTCAGCAGCACTCGGACTCCAACCTTGTGATCACGCCCTACCCTGAATTGGATGATGAGACAGTGGCGATCACGTCATGGACGCGGCGCCTGACAATACCCGTGGCGCAGTACAATCGTGCCGCGCTCCAGGAGTTCTTCGACGCGAACTATTGCCGCTTCGACCCGGAGCAGTTCTGTCCGCCAGAGCGCTCCGGCGTTTGACGTCGTTCATCGTGAGCGGATACGATACGAGAGCGCTGTAGAGAATACACCGCCACGACCAATGGCCGACACGATCTACCTCGACTACGCGGCGACGACGCCGGTGCATCTCGAAGTCCTGCAGGCGATGCTGCCCTACTTCAGCGAGCGCTTCGCCAACCCTTCAGCGACGTATGCCTCTGCCCACCAGTCGCGCGAGGCCGTCGACGATGCGCGCAGCTCCGTAGCGGGCGTGTTCGGCTGTCGAGCAAACGACATCGTGTTCACCGGCCCGGGCACCGAGTCGAGCAACGCGGCGATCAAGGGCGTCGCCTTCGCGCAGCAGCTCGCGCGCGCCGGCAACCACATCGTCACGTCGGCAATCGAGCATCACGCCGTCCTGCATAGCTGCCAGTACCTGGAGAAGTTCGGTTTCGAGATCACATACCTCCCGGTGGACCGCCACGGGCTCGTCGATCCCGGCGAAGCCGTGGGCGCCGTGCACGAACGCACCGTGTTGGTGAGCGTGATGACCGCGAACAATGAGATCGGCGTCATCCAGCCGATCGCGGCGATTGCCCACGCGCTGCGAGAGCGCGGCCGGGCGCTGGGCCGCCAGGTCCCGTTCCACACCGACGCTGTGCAGGCAGCCAACGCGCTCAGCCTGAATGTCGACGAGCTGGGCGTTGACCTGCTCAGCCTCTCGTCGCATAAGTTTCGCGGGCCGAAGGGCGCAGGCGTCCTCTACGTTCGGCGAGGCACGCCGTTCCTACCGCAGCAATCGGGTGGCGGCCAGGAACGACAACGCCGCGCCGGCACCGAAGACGTCGCTAGCATCGTCGGCACGGCACGAGCGCTGGAGCTGGCCCAGGAGCATCGCGACTCGTACTCCAAGCGCTGTCTCGAGCTGCGTGATCGGCTCCTCGATGGCATCCTCGGTTCGATCGCAGACGCCCAGCTGAACGGCGACCGGCAGCAGCGCCTGCCGAATAACGTCAACATCAGCTTTTCCGGCGCAGACTCGCGCATCATGCTCCGTCTGCTTGATGAAGCAGGCATCGCCGCGAGCGCGGGTTCCGCCTGTGACGAGGACACCCTCGAACCGTCACATGTACTGCTCGCGCTCGACGTGCCCCTCGAGCGCGCGGTGGGGACGCTGCGTTTCACAGTCAGCCCGGAGACCACCCAGGACGAGATCGACCGGGTGCTCAAAGTGCTACCGGCCATCGTCGAACGGTCGCGGGCGCCGACGGGCGTCGCGGCCAGTTGAGCCGCACCGGACGCCAACGTAGCTGTGGTATCATCGGGCCGTGGCCGAACGGCGCATACCCTTCTCCGTCACGGATGACGACGGCGTTGCCCATCGCGGGGAGATCGTTATCGCGCGCTCCTGGCGCCCGGACGATGAGCCTGACTTAGCGCTGTCGTTCACCATCGTGCTCGCCCAGGAGCCCGCTCCCGACGGCGCTTCACCGCCTGAATCAGCGTCCGTGGTTATCTGCTCGCCCAGCGTGCCGGTGCGCCTGCCCGCGTCGATCGCCGAGGCGGCCGCCACGTACACGGCAGGCACGAATGATTCGGCGGGGCCGGTCAAGCTCTCTCGCACCACCGCTGGCGCGTTCGCGGAGGGCAGGCTGGTGGCGACGAGCCCCCTACTCATCGATATGCGCGAGGTGTTCGCGCACGGCGGCAGACCAAAGCTGGAGCTGCTCGCGCGCGAGCTGATCGCCACCGGGCGGCGCATGGATGCGTCCTGGCGCACCATCAACGAAGTGCTCTCGTGGCCACGCCCGCCCACGCGTCTCACCAAGCCCGACAAGCTCCGGGCGCGCCTTGAAACGACGCTTGCGCGTAGCGCGTCTGCGCCGGACAACCCTGGAGTCGCGGCTTCGATCGAACGGTTGAGGACTATCGCGAACGGTGGCTGGCCGATGGGGCTCGCGGCTTCGGTCGTGGACTTGAAGGAGGATGTGGCTCTGGCGCGCTGTCTAAGCGAACGTCCAGAGGAGGCCGCGGAGCTGATCGCCATGCGGGGCTACCTCGATGCGGCGACGCCTGGGCCGGGGCGAGGCGCGCTGGTCGTCGATCACGCCACCACGCGCGAACAACTCTCGTTCGTAATCCTCCTGTGCGAGCCGCATCAGCTCGATCGCATGCGCGCAACGTTCGACGTCTACCAGCAGTCGCATGCGGGAGCCTACGCGGAGCACCACCAGCGCTACTGGCGAGCGTTCGCGCGCCTGCGAGCGCTGTTGCACGACGCTGCGCCGTCCGCGAAAGCACTGGCGCAGCTAAACACGATCTCGGCGCTGGGCCAGCCGGTAGGAAGGGACGTGCTCGCGGAGTACGAACGGCTAACGGCGGAGCGCAGCGCCTGTGCGACGACCAACCTGTCGGATGCGCTGCGCGAGCGGCCGACGTGCCCCACCTGCCATCTCTCGCTGGATGACGGTGTGCCGGCGGAGCAGGCGGACGACGTGCTGCGTCGCATCCATAACGCGCTGGGCCGGCAGCAGCAGCGACTCGCAAGCGAAGCGGTGCGGCGCATCCTGGCGCGCGGCGGCGAACGCCTCGAACAGTTTCTCCTGATCGTCCAGGCGTCCGACCTCGCCGGCCTGGCGCAGGTGCTGGACGACGACCTGATGACGTTTCTCCGCGAGCTCCTATCGCAACCTGTCGCGCCGACGCCGGAGGCGCTCGACCTGTTCGTGCAGCTCGCGCGGGCCTACCCGAGCGTTAGCGAGGACCAGCTCGACGCGGTGATCGATACGCTCCGGCAGCTGCTGACGGAGAAGCTGACATCGCAGCAAGCGGACGACCCGGCGCACCCGGCGGCGTTCCAGCTCGCCTCGCTGCCGCCGGCGACATCATGAGCGAGGGGTTGCTGAGCCGCCTGCGGCGTATCGTCGCTCCTGACCACAAGGACGCACAGGAGGACGAGGCGCCGCGTCGCATCCGGCTGATCGTTGGGCTGGGCAACGTGGGCAAGGAGTACGCGGAGAACCGCCACAACGTCGGGTTCTGGGTGGTCAACCGCCTCGCGCGCCGCCACGGCATCGAGCTGGAAACCGGCGGGCAGGCGGCGCTCGGCACGGGCCGCATCGGCGAGCACGAGGTCTCGCTTGCCAAGCCGCGGACGTACGTGAACAAGAGCGGCGACGCCGTTTGGAACCTGATCAAGCGCCTGAAGCTGGACGACTCGCGTGAGCTGCTGGTGGTGCATGACGAGCTCGACTTGCCAGTGGGCAAAGTGCGGCTCCGCACGAAGGGTGGCTCCGGCGGCTACAAAGGCCTCCAGTCCATCATCGACGCGACGGGCGGTAGCGACTTCGCGCGGATACGTATCGGCATCGGGCGGCCGGTCGTCAACGGCAAGCCATCGTGGGAACCGGAACACGTGGCGAACTACGTCCTCTCGAACCCGCCGCCTCACGACCGTACGCTGCTCGACGAGGCGGTGGAGCGCGCGATCGAAGCGATCGAGGTGGCGATCGCGGATGGCGTCGAGCGCGCGATGGCGAGCTTCAACTAGCGCGTCGCGATATGGCAGAGCACCCGAACGCTGCCCTGATCCGGCGCATGTACGCGGCGTTCTCCAGCCCCAACTACCACAACACGCTGCGGGAGATCCTGCACGAGGACGTGGTCTGGCACCTGCCAGGCGAGCACCCTGCGTCGGGCGACCACGTCGGGCGTGAGGCCGCGTTCGCCGCGATGAACCACTTCGACGGCTCGGTGCAGCTCGAAGTGCATGACGTCATCGCGAACGACGAGCACGCTGTGGCGCTGCTGCGCGCGCAGGGCAGCCGTCAGGGGCGCCGGTACGAGTCGCTGGAGATGGATGTGTTCCACATCCGCGACGGTCGGGTCACCGAGTTCTGGTCGTTCTCGGAAGACCAGCGCAAGACAGACGAGTACTGGTCGTAACCTGACCGAAACCCCTTATATCCTTTCGCTTCGCACACGACATAGCCGGGCGGGTTCAGGCAGGGTTGCCGTGGTACACTGAGTTCGCAAGGGGCTGGTCGCCCGACGACCAGCCCGTTTCGGCGTGTATTGCTGATGAAACTATCCAACCTGCTGCCGGCGATCGACGAGGCCTGCTCGCTCTCCGAGTTGCGCGCGCGCCTTGATGT
>JBAROU010000108.1:0-5699 GCA_049642385.1 Dehalococcoidia bacterium
TGGCGTGGGAGGCCGGAGGCTCAAAGTCAGAGGCTGGAACTTCCGAGAGCCACCCAGCTTCCAGCTTCCAGCCCCAAGCACCTAACCTATCGGCTCGCTCAACGAACGCGCTGCTCTCGTTCCTAGAGCTGCTCAACGGCCTGATCGATGAGGCGAAACGCTCGTCGGTCGCCGAGCTAATGTCGAAGGCGCTCGACCGCGCACGCTACCGCCGCTACCTGTTCGACGAGTACGAAGACGACGCGGAGGAGCGCTGGGAGAACGTCCAACAGCTCCTCACGCTCGCCGCCGAGTACGACGGGCTAGAGCCGGAGCAGGCGCTGCCGCAGTTCCTCGAGGACGTCGCGCTCGTCTCAGACGCCGACACGTACGACGATCGCGCTGACGCTGTCACGCTGATCACGCTCCACGCCGCGAAGGGCCTCGAGTTCCCGGTCGTCTTCATCGTCGGCATGGAGGAGGGCGTATTGCCCCACATGCGCTCGTTCGACGATCCGGGCCAGCTCGAGGAGGAGCGACGCCTGTGCTACGTGGGCATCACACGCGCTAAGGAGCGCCTCTACCTGGTGCGTGCGTTCCGCCGCTACCTGATGGGGAGCAGCCAGCACAACCCGCCTTCGCGCTTCCTGCGCGATCTGCCGCAGGAGTTGGTCGCCAGGCGCCGCACCGTTGGCGAAGAGGCCGAGGAGCTGCGCTACCGCGGCCCCAGCCTCTCGCGCCTGCGCGCCGACGGCCGCGTCGCTACCCGCGAGCGACGCCCTGCCCCACCCACGGACGCCGTCTTCGCCGCCGGCGATCACGTCCGCCACGAACGCTTCGGCGAGGGGGTGGTCGTGAGCTGCGTCGTCACGCCATCGGACCAGGAGGTAACGGTCGCCTTCACTGGCGGCGCCGGCGTGAAGAAGCTGCTCTTGTCTTACGCGCCGCTAGAGCGGGCGTGAGGCCACGATGTTCGAGATTCGATGCTCGAACTTCGGGACTAGCTCTCTACCGCCATGTCGCGCCGGACCTGGATGATGCGCAGAATATCGCCACGGCTGACGATGCCCACCAGCCGCCTCCCATCGAGGACTGGCACCTGGTTCACGTCGTACTGACCCATCACCTGCAGCAGGTGCGTCACGTCGTCGCCGGGTGACACCGTGTGCAGCCGCTCGACCGGCGTCATCACTCGATAGACGCTCGTCGTCGGCCACTGCTCGCGCTCCAGGCTTCGCACGTCGGTTAGCGTAACGAGCCCGAGCAGCTCCTCGCCGGCGACGACCGGATAAGCGCGTCCATGGCCCGTGAGCATGTGGTCGTCCACCAGTTGCGCCACCATGAGATCCGGCCGCACAGCGACATGATCGTTCCTGGCTACATCCCCCGCGCGCACGCCCCGCAGCGCCGTCTCCAAGAGCAGCTGCTCGTAGCTGGAGGACGAAGCGCTCCTCAAGAACAGCCCGATGAGGACCATCCAAAGCCCTCCGATCGAGTTCCAGAAGAAGAACTGTGCGACGCCACCAGCCATCAACAGATACGCCACGCCCTCCCCGACGCGCGCCGAGATGCGTGTCGCGCGCAGCAAGTTGCGATTGCGGGCCCAGACGATCGAACGGAAGACGCGCCCGCCGTCCAGCGGGAAGCCAGGCAGCATATTGAACACAGCGATCATGCCGTTGATCGCTGCCAGGTACGCCGCGATAGCCGCCACGTCCGGATAGAAAGAGTTCAGTCCCAACCACAGGGCGGCGAAGAGCCCACCGACCAGCAGGCTCGTCAGCGGCCCGACAATGGCGATTTGAAACTCTTCGCCCGCGCTCTGCGCCTCTCGCCCCAGGTTTGAGACGCCGCCGAAGAAAAAGAGCGTGATGCCCTTCACTTCGATCCCGCGCGCCTTCGCCACCAGCGAGTGCGACAGCTCGTGCGCTAGGATCGACGCGAAGAAGATGCCGGCGACGACCGCGCCCACCGCCAACTTGCGGGCCTCGGCCCATTGGGGGAAAAACTCCTCCAGGATGCCCGTCGCGATTGTCCACGTGATCAGCACCAGCACCAGGAGCCAACTCCAGTGGACCCCGATCTCGATGCCCGCGATCTTCCCGATCTTGAAGGAACTCGGCATGTATCTGCCCTGCTTTAGGGTATCGAATCCGGCAGGCCAGACGCTCGTGGCTTATGACACGCTATGCTGCCGCGTTGAACAGACGCGCCCTGACATGGCCTCGACGTCTTGCAGCACAATGCTGACACCACAAGCTGGGTAATGAGCCGCGTCCCAGCATCGCCTCGTGGGAAGCAACTACGGGTGGCGTATCTCAAGAATCAGCGCGTACGGGTTCTCCTGCTCGATCACGCTGAAGTCGACCTCCTGGTCGAGGCCCAGCGCCCACTGCACATCCGCCTCGAAGTCACAGATTTGCTGCGCCTCCACCAGCGATGGCAGCGCGGGGAGCAGTTCCGTCGCATTGATCGTCGGATCGCCGGCTTCGTCATGGGCGTTGGTGGCGATAAAACGCACGACGAGGAACGAGTTACCCAGCACGTCTTTCGTTTCACCGGAGCCGCAGGCTGTGATCGGCGGTTCCGTGTAGGAGATGAAGTACGACGGGCGGCCTCCCTCGAACTCGAAGGTGATACGGTCCGAGCTGTCCGTTGCCTCCGTCCGTACATCCACCAATGTCGCCGGCCCCGCTCCGGCCCCGGAGCCTTCAACCGGACCGCGTGTAGACTCTACCTGCACGCGGCTCGTTGGCTCGCTGGGCACCGTCGGCGTGGTACCTGAATCGACTGGGGCCGTCGGCGTGATTCCTGGCTCACTGTCTCCACCGCCACCGTCGCCACAGGCGGTCAGTGCGAGAAGCCCCGCTCCGAAGATGAGCAGGGCGATCAGGGTGGGCAGGAGTGCGGGACGCTTCATGCGAAACCTCCTACTCGAACGCAGCGAACAGCTCCTCGAAGGCGCGCATCTGGCCTCCTTCCGTCGACGACGGCACCAGAATGGGCGTCTTCACCCCCGAAGCGTACCACGCCTCCACACCTTCGCGCACCTCCGCCACGCTCCCGAACAGCGTTACGTCCGCCAGCCAGTCGTCGCTCATCAGCGTCGGCACCTTCTCGCGGTCACCGGCCCGGAGAGCAACGTTGATCGCGTGCATCTCGTCCGCGTAACCCGCCTCGATCCAATAGTTGTTGTAGTTCGGCAGCATGGCATAGCCGGCGAGCGTGCGCCGCAGGATCGCTTTCGCCGCCTCTTTGTCGTCTGAGATCACCGTTGGGATCATGCAGCCGACGAAGAAGTCGTCCGCCTGGCGTTTCTCCGCCGGCAGCTCCGCGAGCGATTCCCCCATATGCGAACGCGCGCCGTTCGCCCAGACGATGCCCTCCGCGACCTCGCCTGCGAGGCGAATCATCCGTTTGCGCAGCGTCGCCAGCACCACCGGCGGCAGCTCTCCGGCTCGCGGCGCCGCGCGCAGCCCTTCGACGAACGTGCGCATGTCGCTCAGCGGCTTGCCCACCTGGACGCCCATCTGCGTGTGCGTCGGCCCGTGACTGACACCCACGCCGAAGACGAAGCGTCCCCCGCTCAGCTCGTGGATCGACGCGGCGCTCTGCGCATAGTCGAATGCGTTGCGCGTATAGATGTTCGCGATCGATGTGCCAAAACGGATCTCGTTCGTCGAAAGTGCCAGCGCCAGGCAGAGACCCATGCCATCTCCGAAGCTCGGGCAGTAGATACCGGCGAAGCCACGCCGTTCGATCTCCTGCGCCAGCTCCAGCGTCGCCCTTCTTCGGCCCGGGACGGCGGCCAGGCTCACCGCGGGCTTTGGGATCATGACAGCCTCCCTACACGCTAACGGGCCGGACACTTGCTCCAGCGCCCGGCCCGGCCGAGTATCGCGTTGTTATGTTCAGCTAACGTGCTGCTCCAGCAGCTCCCTGATCTCACGGATCGTTGCGTCGCGCCAGCCGGCCCACACGGCCCCGTTTTGGAAATCGACGTACGCCTGAACGTACTTCGGGCGCTCCTCCGGCGAAAGGTCCGGATTGCGCAGCGGCGCGCTGATCTCGCTCAGCTGCGACATCTGCTCTCGAGCGAGCGCCGGCCGCTCGACCCAGTTGCCGATGTAGCGATGATCGCGAGTATAGAAAACCACGGTCGGGATCGATTCGAACTCCCCGCCATTGAGGAACTCCTCCATAATGTCCTTGTTCTGATCGCGGAAGAAGCAGCGCAGCTCCATATCGCACGATTCGGCGATGCGAGCTATCACGGGCAGGCCCCGGAAGACGTCCGGGCACCACGCCTCGCCCAGCGCCAGGCACTTCGCCGGGCCGTCAGGACTGGCAACGAGCGCTCGGAAGGCCTGCGCGTCCTCGTCCGAAACCGTCGTGCCTTCGTAGTTGTCCACGAAGCGCTGCTGGTTCCGATCGATCTGTTCCATCCACTGAGCGTACGTGATCCCCTGCGCGAAGCGCTCCGGCGTGACCACGCTCTCTTTTTGCTGCGCCATGTCGAGCCTCCTCAGTGCTGAACGCCATTCATTCGAGTGGCAGTCTAGCAGCCGCAGGCGAGCGCCTACAACCCGGGCCTGCGCCGCAGCCGCACGCCCAGCCCGATCGCCAGCAGTCCGCAGCTCGTGAACGCGGCCACGACGAGCCAATCCGCAACCGACGTGCCGTCGTCCTGAAGAGCAACGCCGGACTGCGGCAGCGCGGTCACGTTCGGGCCGCCGGACGGCGTGCGCGTGATGCCGAGCGCATCGGCTACGGAACGATGCTCAAGGACATGTGGCGGCCGGTTATTGTCACTCTCGTCTGGCGGTGGGCCGCCCGGCTCCGTGTGATCCGTAAAGATCAGTTTCGCCGGCACCACCCGGCCGCTGGGCAGCGGATCGACGCGCTCGACCGTCCCTTCGACGATCTCCGCCGGCGAACTCGTGCCCGGCTCGGCCGTTACAGGTACGGACGTCCCAGGCACGCTGGTACTCGGCTCCTGGCCCTCCGAGCACTCGCCCGGAATCAACAGGTCGGGCGGCAACTCGATGCCGGGCGGCAACTCGACATCAGGCGGCAGCGGCCCCCAGCAGAACTCGTAGTCGCACGGGAAGGGGAAGGCAATCCCGTCGCCGGGCGGCATCGCCCAACAGTAGTAGTCAATCTCATCACAGTAAAGGGGATAGGTGTAGTACGGCGTTGCCTCTGCGGGTACTGGCCAGCACAGGTCCTGCACCTGGTCGCAATAGAGCGGGATCACCTCTCCGAACGCCGTCGCTCCCTCCGGCAGCACCGGGAAACAGATCGGCGTGTCGCAGTAGTCGAGTGCGGGTTGTCCTCCGCCTTCTGCCGACCACCAACAAACGTTGCCGGATTCACCACAATCGTAAACCGGCACCCAGTAGTCGCCGCCGGGCGGCGACGCCCAACACATTGGGTAGTCGCATGTATTGGTAAACGATTGCGATCCATCGGGGGCGGTGTACTGACAGAGCTCCTCGCCGCAGGGAATGTTGTAGTAGTACTCGAAATTACCCTCGCCCGCGGGGAACCAGCAGACCGCCGCCGAACAAGTGTCCAGGATCGCGAACCCTTCGCCGTCACCCGGCGGGTAAAACCAGCAGTACTCGGCCCCGGGATTGCAGTCGTAGATGGGGTATGGCGCGCCGCCCTCGGGCGGAATCGACCAGCAGACTTCTATGTCGCAGGGAGCGGTGGTGGGC
>JBAROU010000111.1:0-10726 GCA_049642385.1 Dehalococcoidia bacterium
GTCATCGACATCAGCCGGTTCGCTGCAGAAAACGGTTGAGTCGCGCGCAGATCAACATCGCATAGTCTAGAAGACAGAGCCTCGTAGAGAACATCTTATCGCCCTTCACAGGCGGCATGGAGCTTCGCGGCCTGCTGATCGAGGTCGGCGCGCGGCGGATAGCCGGCTCGTGAGGGATAGAAGCGGAGGAGCGCGTCGTCGTTCCAGCGAGGCAGAACGTGAACGTGGAGGTGCAACACCTCCTGCCCGGCGGCTACCCCGGTCGACTGCCAGATATTGACTCCATCCGGGGCGAAGACATCGCGGACGGCTCGCGCCACATGGGCGACAGCTCCCATCACCGCCGAACCGGTGGCTTCATCTAACCCGAAGATGTCGACGATGTGGCGCTTGGGCACGATGAGTGTGTGGCCAGGATGAAACTGCCGAATGTCCATGAATGCCATCGTTGCCTCATCTTCATAGGCAATGCTCGCCTCGACTTCGCCGGCAACGATGCGACAGAACACGCAGTCCTCGACCATGGCACATCCTAACGGGGCTTGTGCTGACCCTCGGCGGGCAGAGCTTCAGAGGCTTTCAATCTAGCAGACGATCCTGAGCAGGGTGGAGCGGCCGACCCGGTCGCCTAAGGCAGGGCAGCTCAGCTCTGTCCCAAGGGGTGTTATGTCGACTTTCAGTCTCAACGATCGCTGCCTGGATTGGGAATATCCCCTAAAACCCTGATGCCGCGCGTGACCAGTTTGGCAGATAACACCAGTGTAAGGAGTACTGCATGGTCTTCAAGCGCTCCAAGCGTGAGGAGCCAGAGTCGATCCCGGAGGCGCAGCCCTCGGGTTCGCCGGACGCTGTATTGCGCGACGAGCTGGGGTTGCACCACCTCTGGTACTTCGAGCAACGGCTGGCGCACGAGGTCGCGCGCGCCGCACGCTCGGACGGCATCTTCTCGGTCGCCGTCTGGCGACTGCGGCTCTTGCCGGGCGAGTCGCTGGCGCCGGAGCTGCTGAGCAAATGCGCCTCACTGATCAGCGAAAGCCTACGCACGTATGACCTGGTAACGCGCATCGATGAAGAGCGCCTGGGCGCGCTATTGCTCGACGCTCCACACGAAGACGCCGCGAATGTCGCGTTCCGGATCAAAGGCGATCTGCAGATGCGGGCGCCATCCGTGGGCAAGTGGCAGGCGGGAGTTGCAACGTTCCAACGCGACGGCGTGGACGCGGACTCACTGATTCGGGCGGCGCTGCGGCGGCTGGACGAAGACGCGAAGGCGGCGTGAGCGTTGTGCTGCGCCGGCGCTGGGTCGCGATCTCGGTCGCGTGCCTGATCGCGCTGGTGCTTGTCTTCGCGTCGACGCCGCTGTGCGGTAGCTGGCTGGACGCGAACCCCTGGGAAATCATCCCAAGCGACTCGAATGATCAGCCAAGGCCGACGCCCCTGACGAAGGCTGCGCCGTCGGGAGCGAATCCAGATCACGTGGTGATCCTGCCCGCGCGCGACGGGACATAGCTTCGTTCTCCTTGCCTCCCCTCTCGCTGGCCTCGTATCATGGGTTTGCGAAACGCGTCACGAGTTCGGACAACATATG
This sequence comes from Dehalococcoidia bacterium, assembly GCA_049642385.1. Classification (GTDB taxonomy): domain Bacteria; phylum Chloroflexota; class Dehalococcoidia; order DSTF01; family RBG-16-68-14; genus JBAROU01. The sequence goes on from JBAROU010000111.1 coordinate 1,589, forward strand.
GCTCTCGATTTCCTCCGACGTTCCGAAAAAGACCGCGAGCTGTACGGTGAGCGGCTGCCGCCCGGTCAGAAGCTGACCGACGGCTGGCCCGTCCTCACCTACGGTGGCACGCCGCGCGTCGACCTGAAGGAGTGGACGTTCGCCGTGGCGGGGGCGGTGGAGGAGGAGCTAAGCCTCTCCTGGGAGGAGTTCAACGCCCTTCCTCAGACGACGATCACGTGCGACGTCCACTGCGTCACTGGCTGGAGCAAGTTCGATAACGAGTGGCGTGGCGTGACGTTCGATGAGCTGATGAAGCGCGTCCGGCCGAAGCCGGAGGCGCAGCACGCCATGGTGCATTGCTTCGGCGGGTACACGACAAACGTCGCGCTGTCCGACCTGCGCCAGGAGAACGTCCTGTTCGCCCACACGCACAACGGCCAGCCGCTGGCGGCCGAGCACGGCGGGCCACTACGGCTCGTGGTGCCACACCTGTACTTCTGGAAGAGCGCCAAGTGGGTGCGCGGGCTTGTCTTCTTGCCTGACGAACGCCCGGGTTTCTGGGAAATGTATGGCTACCATATCCACGGTGACCCGTGGAGGGAAGAGCGATATTCGTAGCCCATGACGACTGAGACGTTTCCCGTTCGTTTCGATGAGCCGGTGAATGCGGCGATCCTGGCTGTGTCCGAAGACCAGCTGCAGGGCTTCCAGCGCGACCCATTGGGCGAGATCGCGCGGCGCTCGGGCATCGAGCTGTCGGTCGTCGTCGAGCGCATCAGGGCGATGCTCGAGGCGGGCACGATCCGTCGCGTGCGCCAGACGCTCTTATCGACGAACCTCGCGCAAGGGGCGCTCGTCGCGTGGCAGGTGCCACAAGAGAAGCTCCAGTCCGCCTTCGAGTACATGTTCCAGCAAGACCCGTTCAGCGGGCACGTGGTGATCCGCACGACGGACGGCGAGCGTACCGCCGGTTCGACGTACAAGCTCTGGACCACGCTCAAGGTGCCGCAGGGCTACTCGATCGAGAAGCACTGCGACACCCTCGCGGCCATGACCGGCGCTGAGCACTACCGGCTGATGCCGGCGAAGAAGCTGTTTGCGCTGGGCGTCGGCCACGTACGGCGGCAGGGCATGACGCCGGGCAGCAAATCGGATGAGCTAGCAGAGGTGACGGACGTCGGCATCGTCGACCTGACGGAGCCGGAGTGGCGTGTGCTGACGGCGCTCAAGCGCGAGTTCGCGCCGGAGGAGATCACGCCGGATATCTGGGTTACGCGCGCCGACGAGGCTCGCGTCTCACTCGACGAGTTCGTCGAGACCGCGCAGTCGTTCGACCGGCGCAAGATCATCGGGCGCTTTTCGACGTTCCTGGAGCACGTGAAGCCGGTCGCGGATGGCCAACGGGTGACGCGCTACAATGCGCTCTTCCACTGGGCCGTGCCGGCAGGGCGAGAGTTGGAGGCGGGCCGCGAAGTCGGCCGGCACCATATCCTGACGCATTGCTACTGGCGCGAGGCCGGGCCCGACTTCCAGAACGTGAACGTTATGGGCGTAGCGCACGGCACCGATAAAGAACTACTGCTCGCGCACAAGGCCGCGATCGATGAGCACCTAGCGGCGGTGGGGATGCCGGTGAGCTACACGAACGTTTTTTGGGGCGGCCGTAGCGAGATCAAACCCTCGGAAGTCTCGCCGCTCGCGTATCGCGAGTGGTGCGAGCGCATGAGCATCGACCCTGCGTCGATGCATAGCTAGCAGATGCGCCGCCTTTCCACCCCGCTGCTCGCGCTCGCGCTTCTCGGCGCATTCGCGCTGGCCGCGTGCGGCGACGACAACGGCGGCGACGAGACGCCGACGGTACCCGCCGTTACACAAGCGCCAGTGACAGGCACCCCGGCGGCGATCGAGACAACGGAGCTGACACCGGGCGTTCAAGACTGCTCCGCAAAGGGGATGTCGCCAGCCGTGGAGGAGCAACCGGAGCTGCCAGCGCCCGTTTCGGTGATGCGGCAGCAGATCGTGGCGGCGGCGGTGGCGTGTGATTACGACGCGCTTGAAGAGCTGGCGCTGGCAGGGAGCGCGAGCTTCTCGTATAGCTTCGGGGCGATTGGCGCTGCCGGGCCCGGCGCGTACTGGCAGAACGCCGAAGCGCAGGGCGAAGAGGTGCTCGCGAACCTGGTCAAGATCATGAACATGCCGCTGGCCCGGCAGAACGGCTCGTATGTGTGGCCGTTCGCGGACGTGCTGAACTTCATGACCCTCACGGCCAAAGACCGAGCGATGTTGGAGCAGTACTTTAGTGCGGAGGAGATCGCGAACTGGGAGCAGTTCAGTGGGTACATCGGCTACCGCGCGACCATCACGGCTGGCGGCGACTGGACCGTCTTCATCGCCGGCGATTAGCGCCCGTCACACGCGCAATAGTCTCAGCAGCTACGTTCTTTCTCGCCGACGCGCGGCGGCGTGATTCGCGACTATTTCAGGCGCGATCGAAGGCCCAGACCTCCAGGCTGTACGTGACGCGTGTCGTGTGGGCGAACTCCGGGCTGCCCAGCGTCTTGTGCACGTACGCTTCGTACTGGGAGAAGAAGGTGTCGAATATCTCGTCCGGGATCTCCCACGTCCACGAGTCAACGCGGTTGCGTGAACGGTTCAGCACGTCGGCCGCCACTTCGCGCTCATCTTCCTGCGCATAGACAACTGTCTGCAGCGAGGCGCCGATCGCCTCCAGTTTCGATTCGATATCTTCGACGGTCGGCCGAATGCGCGGCGTGAACCCGAGCGCGGCGAGCAACTCCTCTCGCTTGCCGAACATCTGATGCCAGGGATTGTCATCGGCGTAACGCGTTCGGTCGTGCAGGAGCACGCCACCCGATGCCACGACCCGGCGGATCTCATCGAGCGTCCGGCGCCAGTCCGACACGAGGTGGAGCACGTGAACGACGAGCGCCGCGCGGAACGACGCTGTCCCAAATGGCAGCGCGGTGGCGTCGGCCAGGAGCAGATCCGGGGTAGCGTGGGCCGGCGTGAGCTGCTCGCGCAGCCTGGCCATCATGCGTGACGCGATATCGACGCCGGTAAGGCGCAGGCCGCGCGCCATCAACGGTCGCGCGATCCGTCCTGTGCCAATGCCTACCTCCAGTAGCCGGTCGGCGTCGACGCCCTGCAGCTCGGCGAGGATGGCGTCCGTGCGCCTGGCATCGATCTGGGGTGCCAAAGCGCGCGTGGCGTCGTAAGCGTCGGCGGCGTGGTCGAAGCTGACGCTGCCGCCGACGAGCTTTTGTGGCGTTTTCATGAACCCATGCTACAGCATCCAATCGTAGACTGACCGCACTTGCTATCATGATGGTGAGCCATGGTCTACGCGCTCGTCATCACGATTGCTGCCGCGCTGCTGATCCTCGCCGCGATCGCGGGCGGGACGCTGCTGGTGCGACAAGCGGCGGGGCACAGCGTCCCGACGCTGGGTCGCTGGCGCTTCTACCCGAGCCCGATCGGCCTGCTGGTGCTGCCGCTGCTCGCGGCGCTGGTGTTCCTCCGTTTCGTGCCGGGGCTGCTGTTCATCCCGTTCGTGCTGCCATTCGCGCTGCGAGGACGCCGGTTCTGGGGTGGCCGTCGCCGTCGCAACGAGCCGACGAACGGGCGTAACAGCGGCGAGAGCGTGGACGAGAGTACCATCGAAGGCCAGTACCGCAACCTGGACGACGAGTAGGGGCGTCTGTACAATGGGGCGTCGTCCCGACCATCGGGGCGACGTTTGCGGAGGACTCCATGCGCACTATCGGCCTGACTGGAGGCATTGCGAGCGGGAAGTCGCTCGTCTCGCAGTGGCTCGTCGAGCGCGGAGCGGCGGTGGTCGACGCTGACAAGGTTGGCCACGAAGCGTATCGCAGGGGCAGCGCGACGTTCGATGCGGTGGTCGAGGCGTTCGGCGACGACATCGTCGGCGCGGACGGCGAGATCGACCGCAAGGCGCTCGGCCCCAAGGTCTTCGGCGACGAGAAGGCGCGCAAGCGCCTGGAGGGCATCGTCTGGCCGGCGATGCGGCGCATGATGGAGGAGCGCATCGCGGAGCTGCGTGCGCAGGGCACCGAGGTCACCGTGCTCGAGGCGGCGCTGCTCATCGAGGCGGACTGGCTACCGCTCGTGGACGAAGTGTGGCTGGTGACAGCTTCGCCGGATACGGTGCGCGAGCGACTCATGGCGCGAAACTCGCTCACGCCAGAGCAGGCCGAATCGCGCATCAAGGCGCAGCTCTCCAACGACGAACGCCGCCCGTACGCGAACGTAGTGATCGAGAACGACGGCACGGCGGAGGAGCTACGCCGCGTCGTGAACGAGACGTGGTCACGGCTACAGGCACAGGTGAGTTAGCGATGACAGTAGAAGAGCAGCAGACGGATGAATTCCGGCAGTACGCCATCGAGGAGTACCACCCGCACGAGGAGCCGTTCTACCTCCCGATCGCGGATGAGGTCCAACTCTTCACGGCGGCGTTCAAGCAGAAGATCCCGGTGTTGCTCAAGGGCCCAACGGGCTGCGGCAAGACGCGGTTCGTCGAGTTCATGGCGTGGCAACTGGGCCGGCCGCTCACGATTCTCAAGGACTCGACGGACGGCGGGCGTGAGTCGAGCCAGGCGCTGCCGCTCGTCACCGTCGCGTGCCATGAAGATCTTACGGCGTCGGACCTCGTCGGGCGGTACCTGCTCGAAGGCGAAACGACGCGCTGGATCGACGGGCCGCTGACGCGCGCGGTGAAGGCAGGCGCAATCTGCTACCTGGACGAAGTGGTGGAGGCGCGTAAGGACACGACGGTGCTGATCCACCCACTGACGGACCACCGGCGCATCCTACCTATCGAGAAGCGCGGCCAGATCCTCGAAGCGTCGAACGAGTTCCTGCTGGTGATCTCGTACAACCCGGGCTACCAGAGCGCGCTGAAGGACCTGAAGCACAGCACGCGCCAACGCTTCATCTCGATCGAGTTCGGGCACCCGCCGCGTGAGGTGGAGGCGCGCATCATCGAGCACGAGAGCGGCGTCGACGCGGCAACGGCGGACGACCTGGCGAAGCTGGGCGAGAAGGTGCGCCACCTGAAAGAGCACGGCCTGAGCGAGGGTGTGAGCACGCGCCTGCTGATCTACGCCGGGCGGCTGATCGCGGAGGGGATCGAACCGAGACGGGCCTGCCAGGTGGGCGTCGTCTGGGCGCTGACGGACGATGCGGACGTCCAGCGCAGCATCGAAGAAGTCACGAGCGCTATCTTCGAATAGGACGCCCGTTGGCGCCGCCCCTCAGCCGGCTGATCGACCGACAGTTTCCGTCGCCATCGGCAGAGCCGGCGCTGCTTGCGCGTAACTCCGTTTCCTGCCTAACTACTCCCTGTAATGAAACGAACCCTGTGGGTAGCATTCGCCGTCGTCGCGCTGGGAATCCTCGTTGCTGCGTGCAACGACAGCGGCGATACGAAGGGAGGCGGAACCGTGGCAGACAACGGCACGCCGGCCTCAAGCGGGTCATTCGCCGACCGATGTCAGCCGACCGAGGAGAAGCAGTTCGCCGCGCCAGAGCAGGTGATCGACCCAAACAAGACGTACGTCGCAACGATCAAGACCGACAAGGGTGAGATCGTCCTGACGCTGTACAGCGACACGCCGATCACGACGAACAACTTTGTCTTCCTGGCCTGTCGTGGCTTTTACAACGGGCTGACCTTCCACCGCGTGGTCCCAGACTTCGTCGCCCAGGGCGGCGATCCGACGGGCACCGGTAGCGGCGGGCCGGGCTACACCATCCCGGACGAGGATGACGGCGACCACCTCATGGACACCGGCTCGATCAGCATGGCGAAGGCCGGGCCGGATAGCACCGGCAGCCAGTTCTTCGTCGTCACCGGGCCGCGCGCGAACGTGCAGCACCTGGAGCCGGACTTCACCGTCTTCGGCGAGGTGACAGCGGGACAGGACGTCGCGACAGCCATCCAGCAGGGCGACACGATCGAGACCGTCACGGTAGCAGAGCAGTAACAGGCGCGCGGCAACCCACGAAACCATGATCCGCCTGTCGCTGTCGATCGTCGTCGCGTTCATCGTTGCGGGATTCGTGCTCGCGGCGTGCGGCGGTGGCGGCGCGCAGTCGTTCGCTGAGGCGTGCCAGAAGTCGGACCAAAAGCAGTTCTCCAATCCGCCCGACCTGATTATCGATACGTCGAAGACTTACTTCGCGACGATCAAGACGGCCAAGGGCGACATCGTGCTCGAGCTGTTTAGCGACGTGCCGATCACGACGAGCAACTTCGCTTACCTGGCCTGCAAGGGCTTTTACGACGGGCTGAGCTTCCACCGCGTCGTACCCGGCTTCGTCGCGCAGGGCGGCGACCCGGCCGGCAACTGCAAGGGTGGCCCCGGCTACACGATCCCGGACGAGCCGGACAACGGGCACACGTTCGAGGCGGGCGTGATCAGCATGGCGAAGCCATCGGACGCGACGGGACGCGCCGTGCCGAACAGCGCAGGCAGTCAGTTCTTTCTCACGTACACATCGCAGCCGGACCTGGAGCAGGACTTCACGGTGTTCGGCCGGCTGCAAGCGATCCAGGGCATGGCCGTGCTCCAGCGACTCGCGCCTCGTGAGTGCGGCGACCGTTCGCCGGCCGGCGACGTGATCGAGACGATCACGATCGAAGAGCGCGATGGCGCCGGCGTAGCGCCTGCGACGCCGTAGCCGGCTCGTCCTCACCAACCGTTCCTCTCCGATACACTAAGGCGCGATGAAGGTCGGCATCATTGCTGACGTACACTGCAACATCGAGGGGCTGCGCGCCGCGATCGAGCTGATGGGGCCCGTCGAGGAGCTGATCTGCGCGGGCGACGCGGTGTACCAGTTCCGCTTCTCGAACGACGTGATCGAGGCGCTGCGCGAGCGGGGCGCTCGCTACATCCTGGGCAACCACGAGCGCGTGCTGCTGAGCCCGTGGGGCGCCGCCGCGCGCACGAGGGCGGAGGTGCGCCAAGATCTAGTGCAGCACATGTCGAAGCAGCCGTACGAGCTGGCGACGCAGGTGAACGGCAAGAAGCTCGTCGTCGTGCACGGCAGCCCGTTCGACCCGCACGACGAGTACCTGTACCCGAACAGCCCGAACCTGAAGAAGCTCGCCCGCATCGAGGCCGATTACATCGTTCTGGGACACACGCACTTCCACATGGCAGTGCCGGTGGGGCGGGCGCTGGTGGTGAACCCCGGCTCGGCGGGGGAGGCGCGCGACCACCGCAACGGCTTCCGCCTATCGTGCGCGGTGCTGGACACGCAGTCGGGCGAGGTGGCGTTCCACCATTACGACGACCCGACGCGGCCCAAGGTGGACCCGGCGATCGTGCCACAATCATCGAAGGGGCCACAGCAGACGTATCGCCCGCCGGAGAACACAGCGTGGTGGGAGTAGCCCTCCAGCTCATCATCTCTCCGCTACAATGCCTACGCCATGGCATTTGAAACGTTCATTGCAGAGTGTGAGCGCAGGCTGGCGCACCACAACGACTCGCTGGTCGAGGAGTTCCGGCGGGCGCTGAACGAGCTGCGTCCGCCCCTCACCCCCGGCCCCTCTCCCAAAGGGAGAGGGGAGAGCGCAAGTACAACGGGCGCGGCTCTTCTCGATGACGCGGCGCTACGCGCGTGGGCGGAGGAAGGCGTGGCGCTGGCAGAGCACTCGCTGCGCTCGTGGGAGGCCGCGGCGGAGTACTTCCAGGTCAGCCCGCAAATCGTCCGCTCGATCAGCCCCGCGATGTTCCGGCGCTGGGTACACGCAGGACGCGACCTGGCCGAGCACTCGTCCGTGATGGCGACGGCGTACTTTCGGGCGAGCCCACGCTCGGTAGCGTACCTGGATGAACACCAGCTCACCGAATGGGCGATGCTGGGCCGTCACCTGTATCGCGGCCACTGGAAATCGATCTCGCTGGCGTCGATGTTCTTCGCCACGGGGCCGGGGCTGCTCCAGCTTATGCCGATGGAACAGCTCGCGCGGCTGACGACGCTCGTCGACACCGTCGCAGAGCGTTCGTACGAGCTGGCGACCGACTGCCTCGACGCGGCGCCGCACTTGTTCGGCACGCTGGAGCGCGAAGACCGCGCGCCGTTCCTCTCGCTCGCGAGCGCCGTCGCCGACGCGAGCTGGGCGGACGTGCGCCAGCTCTTCCAGCGCGGTGCGACGCTGCTCGCGCCCGTGGCCGAAGGCGAACGCGCACGCCTGCTTGCGATGGGCGCGCGGGTAGCCGGACACCTCGGGCGCCACGCCTACGCGCTGTTCGCGGAGGCGGCCGAGGCGCTGGGCCAGGTACCGCCGGAGGCGCACGGCGAGCTGCTCGGACTCGCCGAAGAGCTGGCCGTGGGTTCGCCCGCAGCGGCGATGGCGTTCCTGAAGAGCTCGCCGTCGGTGTTAAAACGCGTGCGGTCGTCGGACCTGCGCCGCTGGCACGCGGCCGGGCAGGACATCCTCGAGCACAGCGCCGAGGGCGGTGAGGCGTACTTCCGGCTCGAGTCGGGCAAGGGCGAGGACGTGCTGCGCACGCTCTCGTCCCGCGTCGAGCTCGGGCAGGTGGGCGATGTGTTGCGTCTGTACTGCAAGGCTCTCACCGGCTTCGGCATTTCACTCCAGGCCGCCATCGAGCTGGCGGAGAAGGGCATCGGTTGGGTATCCGAGCAGCGGCCGAGCACCGAGGGGAGCACGGTCTACCTACCGGAGTACGTCGACGAGTACGTGGACAAGGAGCAGAACTTCGCGGTGTACAAGGTGTACGCCACGCACCAGGCGGCGCACCTGGAGTTCGGCAGCTTCTGGTTCCGCTTCGAACGCGACGGCCACGTCCTGCCGCGCCACCGCCAGCTTCTCGAGCAAGAGCGCAACCCCGAGCGCGCGAGCGACGCATCGAACGGGCACACGCCACTCACGGACATGGAACGCTTCTTCGATCTGTTTGCAGACCGCCAGCTCGCGCTCGATCTGTTCACCATCGTTGAGGACGCGCGCATTGACGCGTTCGTGCGGCGCGAGTACAGCGGCATCCGCCGCTCGTGGGCGAAGAGTCAGGAGGCGGAGCTAGAACGCCGCCCAGACCCGCGCTCGCTGCCGCTGCGCGAGGCGCTGCTTGAGAACCTGGT
>JBAROU010000116.1:0-2867 GCA_049642385.1 Dehalococcoidia bacterium
CTATATATCTTATGTAACTGGCGCGCTGGCGCCCGAGGCGGGGGGTTGGTGACGGCGCGTGCGTTATGTGGGCGGGCGCGGCGCCGCGCTGGCTCAACCTTCAAACGTGACCAGCGATGTGGTGCTCTCGACGCCGGTTATCGTGCGAATGTGGTCACTTAGCACCGGCGGGACGTCCGAGAGGCTTTCGACCTCGATTTCGGCAACAATATCGTACGGTCCCATTACCTCATGGCACTCGACGACGCCTTTGACCAGCTGAACCTGGGTAAAGACATCCTTAGTGGCACCTGGGTTCGTGACGATGAGAATGTAGGCCTTGACCATGACGACCTCCGTATCAAAGATGTCGCTATGACGTTACGTTAGGCTGAGGCTGGCACGCCGCGATTCGCCATCTCGCCCTCTCTTCAGTAGTACACGGTCGCCCCAACTCCGTCAACAAGAGATTCCAACCGGGCGAAACCCGCAGTCTTATGTCTGATAGGAACGGGCTCCCGGCCATCGTTTACAATGAGCGCGTGGCGCCACCAACCATCGACAAGGCCGTAATCCGGAGCCTCGAGCGCGCCGTTGGGCGCGATGGCGTGCTCTGGCGCCCCGAGGAGGTCATCGCGTTCGAGTACGATGGCACCATCGAGAAGGCTCAGCCTCAGGCCGTTGCCTTCCCAACCAGCGCCGAGCAGGTCGCGCAGGTCGTCCGCATCGCGCTCGAGGCGGGCCTACCGGTCGTGCCACGGGGCGCTGGCACTGGACTGAGCGGCGGCGCGGTCGCGGCCCTGGGCGGCGTTGTCGTGGCGCTGACGCGCATGACGCGCATCCTCGAGGTTGACGTACCGAACCGCATCGCCATCGTTGAACCAGGGGTCGTGAACCTCGATCTGTCGGCCGCTGTCGAGCCGCACGGGCTCTATTACGCGCCAGACCCGTCGAGCCAGCGCGCCTGCACGCTGGGCGGCAACGTAGCGGAGAACGCCGGCGGTCCGCACTGCCTGGCCTATGGCGTGACGACCAACCACATCTTGGGCGTAGAGGTTGTTCTGCCGGACGGCGACATCGTTTGGCTGGGCGGGAAAACGCGCGAAGCGCCGGGCTACGACCTGCGCGGCCTCTTCGTCGGCTCAGAGGGCACGCTGGGCATCGCGACGAAAATCGCCGTGCGCCTGCTCCGAATGCCGGAGGCCACGCGCACGCTGCTCGCCATCTTCAACGAGGTCGACCAGGCGAGCGAGGCAGTGTCGGCGATCATCGGTGGCGGTATTGTGCCATCAGCGCTCGAGATGATGGACCGCGAGATCATCCGCGCCGTCGAACCGGCCCTCCACGTCGGCTATCCAATGGACGCCGGCGCGGTACTGCTCATCGAAGTCGATGGCCTACGCGAAGCCGTGGTAGAACAGGCGTCGGCAATCCGCGCGCTGTGCCTCGATCGAGATGCTCGAGAAGTGCGTGAGGCCGAGGAGGAGTCGGAGCGCGCGAGATTGTGGGCTGGCCGTAAGGGTTCGATCAGCGCGCTCGGGCGGCTGGCGCCTAACTATTATGTCCTAGACGGCGTCGTACCGCGCACGAAGCTCCCGCGCGTCCTACGCCAGGTCTACGAAACGTGCGAACGCTACGGCTTTGCCGTCGCGAACGTGTTCCACGCCGGCGACGGCAATCTCCACCCGAACGTCTTGTTCGATGAGCGCCGGCCGGGCGAAACAGCGCGCGTGCTCGAGGTCGGCGCGGAGATCATGCGCCTCTGCGTCGATGCGGGCGGCAGCATCACGGGCGAGCACGGCGTAGGTATGGAGAAGCGCAGCTTCATGGGTTGGATCTTCTCGCCGGCGGACATGGACGCGATGGCGAAGGTAAAGGCGGCGTTCGGTTCGAACGAGCTCTACAACCCGTGCAAGCTCCTGCCCACCGGCAAAGGCTGCGGCGAAGTCTCCCAGACCAAGATCCAACACACGATGGCCCAGCTCGGGCCGGACGCGTACATCTAGCGTTATGTCCAGTTCAGCGCCACCCCACTTTACCGCAGCTCTGGAGGCCGCGCTCCGCCACGTCTTGGGCGAGGCGCTCATCACAGAGGGCGCAGCGTTCGCTGTGGAAGGGCTGACACCACAGTTCGTCGCGACACCAGCCTCAAGCGAGGAACTCGCCGCGGTTCTCCAAGTTGCCGCCGCGCTCGAAGCTGCGGTGATCCCTTGGGGTGGAGGCCAACACATGGTGCTGGGCAACACGCCTGCGCGGTACGACGTGGCGCTGCGCACGTCCAGCCTCGATCGTGTACTCGAATACGAACCGACCGATATGACCATCACGATCGAAGCAGGCATCACCTTCAAACATCTTCAGGCAGTCCTGCGAGAGCACAGCCAGTTCCTGCCAATCGATGCGCCGCCCGAAGCGACAGTGGGTGGCGCGCTCGCGGTAGGCATAAGCGGGCCAAGTCGCCACGCCTATGGGCTGCCGCGCGATTGGCTAATCGGCTGTCGCGTTGCCCATGTTGATGGCAGCGTTTCTAAAGGCGGCGGGCGAGTTGTCAAGAACGTCGCCGGCTACGACATGCCGAAGCTCGCGGTAGGCTCGCTTGGCACGCTGGGGGTGACCATCGAAGCGACGTTCAAGGTTGCGCCGCTGCCCGTCACGCAAGAGACACTAGTCGCAGCATTCCCATCGTTTGAGTCCGCATCATCGGCCGTAATGAGCGTGCAAGAGCGTGATCTTGCACTACGCGCCATCGTACTAGCCGATACTCTCGAGCAAGGTTCGCCGGAAGCATTAGCGGGATTTTGGCTCGCAGGCTCTGACGCAGCAGTCGACCGAACTCGCCAAGAGTTGAATGCGGCCGTCCAGGGTGCCAGTCACACCTGGTGGATGAC
>JBAROU010000121.1:0-9231 GCA_049642385.1 Dehalococcoidia bacterium
CCCACTTCGTCGAGCACCTCTGCTTCAAGGGCACCGAGCGCCGTCCCACGCCGCGCGAGATCTCCGAAGCAATCGACAGCGTCGGCGGTATCATCAACGCCGCTACCGACCGCGAGCTGACCGTCTACTACTGCAAGGTTGGCCGGCCCCATTTCGAGCTCGCCCTGGACGTGCTTGCCGACCTGATCCGCCATCCGCTGTTCAAGCCGGACGAGGCCGAGAAGGAGCGCCAGGTCATAATCGAGGAGCTGGCGTCGGTCGCCGACTCGCCCGCACAGCAGGTCGATGTGCTGCTCGACGAGACGCTCTGGCCGGACCAGCCACTGGGACGCGACATCGCCGGCAGCGAGGAGAGCGTGAACGCCCTCAGCCGCCAGATGGCCGTCGACTTCCTGCACCAGCAGTACGTACCGAACAACGCCGTCATCAGCGTCGCTGGCGCGATCACGCACGACGAGACCGTCGCTCGCATCGAGGAGGTGCTGGGCGACTGGACGCCAGGATCGCCCAGTGCGTGGTTTCCAGCGATCGATGGCCAGGAGGCGCCCCGATCGGCGCTCAAATACAAGTCGACAGAGCAGGCGCACCTCTCGCTCGCCGTGCCCGGATATCCCATCACGCACCCCGACCGCTACGCCCTCAGCCTACTCAGCGTGCTCCTGGGCGAGGGGATGAGCAGCCGCCTCGTCATGGAGCTGCGCGAGGAGCGCGGCCTCTGCTACGACGTGCACAGCTACGTCAGCTACTTCCTCGATACCGGTGCGTTCACGTTGTACGCCGGCGTCGACCCGGCGCGCGCCAAAGAGGCCCTCGCGGCGCTGCTCGAAGAGCTCGTGCGCCTGCGCGACGATGGCGCGTCCGCGGAGGAGTTGTCGCGCGCGAAGGAGCTGGCGAAGGGCCGCCTCATCCTGCGCATGGAAGACACTCGCGCCGTCTCCGACTGGCTCGGCGCGCAGGAACTGCTCATGGGCCGCATCCGCACGGTCGATGAGGTGACAGAGCATATCGACGCAGTAACCGAAGACGATCTACGCCGCGTCACCCGCGACCTGCTCGTCTCGGACCGGCTCAACCTCGCCGTCGTCGGCCCCTTCCGCAGCAACAAACGATTCACCTCTCTGCTGCGGCTGTAGGGGGCGCTGGCCTCAGGGAGTCGGTGTTGGGTGTGCACTCCGGTAGTGGCGTGCCTGCTGCGGGCGGACCGTTAGGCAGAACGACCGAACAACTTTCCCCCATCTCGATGACCTCATTGCTGGTGCTAACCGTCAGGGAGAGCGCCACCGCGCCTATCAAGATGACGAGAACAACGAGCCCTCCGGCAACGTAACGTATGTTGTCTTACCTTGCGTTCCTCTTTCGCTCGAGCCGCGCCCTAGTCGCTATTTGCCCCTGCCGCCGAGCAGTCCTCCGTGCGGCAGTCGATGATCGTCGCCTTGGCGCGCTCCTCCGCGATGAAGTCGTCGTACGCCTTCTGGCGCCCATTCAGATCGTTCATTGCAACGCCCGCCTGTTCAGCCAAAAATTGGCGTAGTCGAACGCCTGTGATCCCTGGAACGCCCATTTGCTCGACAATCACCGGGTCCTTGTAGAGGTCTTTCGTTGGCAGACCCTGTGCGATCAGGGATGCCTCGTTCTCTTTGCGTAGTTTAGGCGGCAGTGTCTTCCAATTGTCCTCTATGGCCTTGAGCCACTCCACCGCCTCGGCCTTTGTTACCCTTAGGCCCAGGCGCTTGCTTGCCTGTTCTTCGAGTTCGATGTCGATGACATCCTGAATAGCCGTTGCTAGGCTCGCACCGTTCGCAACCTTGAGGTCTACAAAGTAGCCCCGTACCGGCGTCCCGTTCACAATCGCTGCCGGATCGGGCGCGACCTTTGGCGGGTCGAGGTTGACGAGCTGTGGCTGTTCTTGGCTACTCCCGGTCCGCGCCTTCCAGGTGAGCGCGCCAGCCGCTAGGATGATCAGCGCAACGACAATGACGATAGAAACGTTGCGTGCTAGTCGCCTCGTCAAGCTAGGCATGGATTTCCTCCCTTCGTCTTTTCCAGGATAGGGTAATCAATGTGCAGCCGCGCAAGCCGGACAGTGCATCCACCAGGTACGGTTAATGTCGTCCCAGTCAGGAACGATCACGTTGCCGCCGGCGACAGTGATGCCCCAAGTCGCTTGTCCATAACCCCCTTTTGGTCCTAGCTGAATACCCGGCGACCAGCCCTGCCAACAGACATTGAAAATGAGCGAATGGGTCATGTCAATGGGGACATTGCTCCAATACGCCGGCTGGCAAGGCGTGTTCCATGCAAAGAACGGGATAGGAGGCCAGGTGCTATGCGGCGGATCAGCGATCCGCGCGTTCTGCTCGTAGGTGAACAGGAAGCCTTGTGGCACCGACCTGTAGATGTCTGTATACCATTCTGCCACAAGATTAAAATTGATCCATTCGTTACCGTTCGGGTTGAACCAGTTGTCAATAGAGATGGCCTGTTCATACGTGTGGAGATGAGCACTCTTTGCACCGTTCAGTATGCCGTCCCCCGACTCCGTATTGACATGACCATGACCTGAGCCAATCCGATAGCCATGCCAAAGGATACTGTTCCAACTGCACAGCGCGTGTTGTGCGTCGTAACACCAGTAAAAGTAGAGTGACCGCTGCTCCGTCTGCTTGGGACCCGTTGGAGAACAGTCGAAGGCCATCCCCATGCTCAGAAGTGCCAGTAGCGCCACGCCTCCCAGCAGCCACCAGCGCCACCTCCGCCCAACGAGTGATTGCTCCTGCATGATGCGTGAACCTCCTGCCGAGAACCCCACGGGGCGCGGCTTGGTGGGCGCGCCTCCCCCGTGGGCAGCTTCCCTGCTGAAGCGGTGGTGGGGGTTGGTCGGCCAGCCATCCTCGCCGCCCCGTGGCTTACGCGTCGTCTCCTCTGGAGGAGGGCGCTTTGGCAGACCTCATTGTCCTGCAAATCGGACAGGTTGCCCATACGTAATTTCACGTACTTCGAGGACAAGCTCAGCAGACGTTCTCGTACGCAGTCGGTGCCGCACGATTCATCGTGCGGTGCCTATCCTCCGCCCTCTGGCCCCACGGCGCTGCGTGACGTATTATCGAGTCGCGCGCAGTCATTCCACCCAACCTCGAGAGGAGCCGTCATGACCACCACCGACGCCGGGGGCATCGCCATCGCAGGGCCGGAGCGACCGGGCGGCCAGGGCCTGGACGCCAACCAGGAGGAGTCCGGCAACCGCGCCATCTACCTGCTCCTGAGCCACTCCGTCGTCGGCCCTCAGACCGACTTCGTCGCCACCTACCGCGACGGCGCCTACGAGGTGTGGGCCCAGCGCGGCATGGTGCGCTTCCAGCGCGTTCGCGGCGACGGCGAATACGAGTACCGCGTCGTCGAGACTGTCGGCGCGAACCCGATCGAGAACCAGGACCCCACGGCCGTCTCCACGATCGAGGAGGAGCTGGAGGCCGCGGCGCGCTCCGGCTACCCCACCGACGATCCCAACACCGCCTACATCGAGCCGGAGCAGCTCAGCTACCCCTACGCCTACGAGCGCATCGCCCAGCTCTTCGACAGCCCGAACGCGCCCGATCTGGTGATCAACCCCAAGTCGTACGCCTTCGGTCGACAGCGCGGGCAGCACGGCGCGCTCGACGTGATCCAATCGCGCGCGCCGCTCATCTTCTCCGGCCCCGGCGTCCGTCCCGGCCGGAGCGACACGCCGTCCCGCCACATCGACATCGCGCCCACCATCGCCAGGCTGATGGGCTTCCCGTGCATCGACGGCAAGGACGCCACGGGGCGACCCTCGTCGGATGTCTACTTCCGCCGGCAGGACGGCCGCCCGCTCGACGCGCTGCTCGCTCTCGATGGAGAAGAGCCGAAGGCGCGACCGGAACGTGCGATGATCTTCCTGCTTGACGGCACGAGCAACTCCGAGCTGCACCTGCGCGTCGAGAACGAGCCCGCGCGCTTCCCGAACCTGCGCCGGCTCATCGACCGCGGCCACGCGCTCCGCTACGGCAGCATCACCAACTTTCCCAGCATCACCTGGCCCAGTCACAACGCGATCGGCACGAGCTGCTGGAGCGGCCACCATGACATCGTCAACCCGACGTATTACCTGCGCGATACGCGCGAAGTCGTCACGCCCCAGGGCCAGCAGTTCGACACGGGACGCTTCCTGAGCGACGACGTGGAGACGCTGTACGAGGCGTTCCACCGCGTCTACGGCCCCTGGCAGGGCGAGCAGGGCGCGCTCACAGCAGCCATCCACGAGCCCTGCACGCGCGGCGCCGACCATTCGGTGCTCGAACGCCGCCTCGTCGGCGACCGCGATCGCCTGCGCGCTGTCACCCAGGAGTGCGACGGTGACAGCAGCGATCGGTGGGGTAGGGAGCGGGTGCTGAAGAATCAAGGGTACCCCGTCCTCGAGACGCGCGGTGTCGCCCAGGTGCTTGTGCTCTTCTCAGAAGAAGGCCACCCGCCGCCGGCGTTTGTCTTTCACGAATTCGCCCTGCCGGACGCCGTCGCGCACGATTACGGCCCCCACCACGAGGCGTTCGGCGACGCCCTCGAGGAGAGCGACCGGCGCATTGGGCGCATCCTGCGCCTCCTCGATGAGCAGGGTCGTTTCGACTCGACGCTCTTTATCGTTACCTCCGACCACGGTATGGCCGCCGTGCGCACAGAGCTCGCGGCGAACCAGGGGCAGCTCCTGCCGGATGAAGGCATGAAGGTCGTCGTCACAATGCCCCTCGTCTACGTCCTGGACATGGCCGTCGAGCTCCAAGCCGCCGCGGATGGCCGCACCGCGACCCTCACCGTATTGGCGAACGACCCCGATACCACCGGCGACCAGCCGCCCGTCGCCGATGCCGAGGTGCGCGTGAGCGGCCACGGCGGCGAAGTGCTCGCGCGTGCTCACACCGACAGCTACGGCGTGGCGGGCGTGGCTCTCCCTGTGGACGTCGAGCCGCACGACCTCGTGATCTCCGTCCATCACGCGGACTACAACCCGCGCCACCATCGCCTCGATGGCTCGAACGTGACGCTCGACCTGCGCGAGCTGCTCTACAGCGGTTCCAGCGCCTGACATGTCCATGCGCCTTGCCATAACGACTGGGTTGCTGTTGGCCGCGGCGCTGGCGTTCGCCTGCGGCGACTCGGGCACGAACGGCAACGGCAGCCCAACTGATCGGACGCCTGGCCAGAGCGGCACGCCTGGAGCTGGCGTGACGCAGGTGAACCCCGACGATTCACCCACCGACTTTGCGTCGCTGCGTGACGGTCTCATCGATCGCCTCGACGCGATCGGCGTCAGCGTCGGCTTCGTGCCGGATGACGTGCGCGACGACCTCATCGATTCCTGCCATGACCTTGATCTCTTCGCGGACAGCGATCGCGTCGACGAGATATGCGGCGCGTTAGGTGACGCCATCGAACGGGCCGACCCCGGGCTGATCGATGTCGTCATCAGCGGGTTGCGCGACCTCGCAGAAGAGTAACTCGCTGCCCGTCGCGGCTTGACATCCTCACGCGCTTGACAGGCCTCATCGCGTGCGGTACATGAATCCCATTCAGTCATGGCTGCATCCACCACTCCAGCCAGGTCAGAACGGCGCGAGCGTCTCCGCACCGCCCGCCGCGAGGCGATCCTGTCCGCCGCTCGTGAGGTCTTCGCGCAAAAAGGCTTCGAGGGTACGACGATCGCTGATGTTGCCCGCGAGGCCGGCGTTGCGTCCGGCACCGTCTACCTGTACTTCCCCTCGAAGCTCGATATCTTCGCCGCGCTGAACGCGCGTCTGTTCGAGGTCATCATCGGCGCGATGAACCAGGTCGGCGCGCCGCCTACCGTCCGGGGCGGCACTCGCACGCGCATCCACGCCATCTTCGAGTCGTGCAGTGAGCACCGCGACCTGCTCCGGCTCGTGTTCCTGAACCCGGACCCGCGCACGGAAGTCGCCCGCCGCATGCGCCGCGCCGACGAAGAGCGGCTCAAGCCGCTCGCCCAGATTTTCCAGCAAGGCATCGCCGCCGGCACTGTTCGCCAGAGCGATCCCAAGCTCCTCGCCAAGCTGGTCAATGGGCTGGTGATTACCGCCCTCTACCAGTGCTTCGTCCAGTCCGACGGGCGCGATGTGGATGTCTACAAGGAGACGGTCACTGAGATGATCGTAGGCGGTCTCACGCCCTAGGGGCACGAGTCGTCACTCGTACCGCAGCGCCTCGGCGATCGGGACGCTGGCCGCCTGTCGCGACGGGATAAACGTCATCACCAGCGTAGCTCCCATGGCGAAGCCACTGATCATCAATATCCGGAACCAGGGGATAACGTAGCTGGCCTCGGCTGGGAACTCGTCGCTCGTGACGAGGAAGAACGACAACCAGATCGCCAGCCCCACGCCCGATAAGATGCCGAGCAGTGTGACGAACGACGACTCCAACACGAAGCTCAGCGCCACCGTGCTTCGCTTGTAGCCCACCGCGCGCAGCATCCCGATCTGCTGTCGCCGCTCGACGACGGTGCGGAACGCCGTGACACCGACGGCGGCGATGCCGACGAACAGCCCCAGCGCGACGAATCCCTGCATCAGCAGGAAGAAGTTGCGGAAGAGCGCCTGGTTATCTTCGACGATCTTCTTCAGTGAGTCCGCCTGCGCGCCGATGCTCAGCAGCGACGCTTCGATTTCCCGCGCGGCATGCTTCGCGTCGTCTGGGTTCCTTAGACTGACAAGGTGTCGCGACAGCAGCGGCGCGCCGAAGACATCCGTGAACTTTTGATCATTGATGTAGATGCCGAAGAAGCTCGCGCTCGCCCCGATATCGATCACGCCGATGACCTGGACCTGATACGCCTTGCCCGTGATCGGGTCTCGCACTTCGATCGTGATCGGATCGAACTCATTGTCGTTGCGATCGATTCCTGAGACCGTGAACTGGTCTCCGCCGAAGTTGAACCCGCCCCCTAGCGAGAAGCTGTCGATCAACGCCACGCTCGGGTCGTTGGCGAGCTTTTCCCAAACAGCTCGATCGCTCTCGAAACCTACAGCGCGGGCGCGCAGAGGGATGTCTCCGCCCAGCGCGAAGCCACGGCTGGCTCCGAAGACGGGGTACGGCGTGAAGTCGCCGCTTTTCGCCTTCCCACCCTTCTTCACCTCCGTCACCTCGGACTGCCCGGCCAGGCTCACGGTGCCCTCAGCCCGGAAGGTGTTTTGCACGCTGGAGCCGGCCTGGTTCAGCGCGGTGGAGAGGCTGCCGATCGGGTTGCTCGGGTTTTCGTCCACCACGACGTCCCAGCCTCCGCGCGCAGAATCGTCCAGGAACAGGCGATTGAAGTTCGTGTTCATCGCCGACATCATCGTCAGCGCGAACGTGACCAGCGAGATCATCGCGAGCGTCATTCCGGTGCGGAACTTGTTCGCGAGCGGGTAGGCGATCGCGGTGCGGATCGCCGGCAGGATCGAGCTGAACGAGTCGCCCATGCGCGAGACGCCCAGCAGCGCCAGGTCGGCGTTGTAGACCAGCACGAATGTCGAGGCGGTCACCATCGCCACGCCGCTCAAGAAGAACATCTCGATATCGCCATTCAGCTGCCCGAACAAGAACTCGAGCCGGTTCCCCGCCGTGAAGCCCCACAGCACGAGCAGCACCATCCCCGCCGTCGTGAGCGTTGGTCGCTCAGGGAAGCCGAAGAAGCGACCCACGATCGCGCCGCCGAAGATGATCAACGAGAAGCCGAGCGCGAATGGGAACGCCAGGTCGCTGGACAGGCCGAGGAGGACGAACAGGGCGCCCAGGATTATCCCGAGCAAGCCCGCAGCGAGCCACCTGCGTCCCATCCGGCCGCCGGACGGCTCCGGAATGTCGCGGATCGCGCGCACGATGTTCAGGTTCGACGCGCGCCACGACGCGAATGTCACCGTCAGGAACGTCAGTACCACACCGACGCTGTACGCGACGATGACGCTGCGCAATGTGACGTGCGGCGTAATCGTGAAGAACTCTCCAAAGATCTGCCCCATGATCAACGCGATGCCAAACGCGACGAGCACGCCCAGTCCCGCCCCCACCATGGCGGCCAGCACGTTGTACGTCATCCCCTCTGACATGAACATCTGGATCAGATGTCCGCGCTTCGTACCCACCGCTCGCGCCATCCCAAGCTCTGACTTGCGCTCCGCCGCCAGCATCACGAAGATCATCACGATCAGCAGCATCCCCGAAGCAATCGAGAACAACCCAAACACCACAAAGAAGGTGGTCATGAAGTTGCCCGCCTCTTCGGAGCTGTCCACCAGGTCCTGCTTCACGCCGTAGACACTCAGGGAGATCTGGCCCGTTTGGGCGTCCTTCGGGGTCAGGCCCTCCGACTTGATGATCTGGCTCAAGCTGCGCTTCACGTCATCGCTCAGCTTGAGCCCGCCACGGACGTCGCCCTTGTTCGAGATGGCGATCGCGCTCACCTCACCTGGCCGCTCGAAGACCTCCTGAAGGGTATCGAGGCGGGTGACCAATCCGGCCTGCTCGCCGAAGTCACCTACGCCGGTGGTAAAGTGGTCCTCAACGATGTCAGCGACCGTGAACGTGTGCGCGTTGCCTTTGACGAAGACCTGCACGCTGTCTCCCTGCTGGGCGTCGAGCTTGTCCGCAAGGCTCTTGTTGAGCAGCACCTCATCGCGACTCAACGACGCGATATCCAAGGTGTCCCCCGTGGTCACGGAGGTGATGTCGTCCTGAAAACCGTCCATGGAGTTCGCGTCCACGCCCACGAACGTGACGCGCGGTTCTTGCTGCTTTGCTCGGGAATCCTCCACCGGCACCTGTTCGAAAAGCACCGGCAGGAAGCCGTCGACGTTCTTGTCCTGCGCGACCGCCGGTCGCAGCTGCTCGACCACGTCCATCGTGATTGTCGAGTCGATCTGGTTTGGCGGGCCGTCGTCCTCGCCTTGGCGCTGAATCACCATGTCGACGTTGCCCAGCAGCCGGTACGACTGTGCGGTCAAGCTGCGGTCCACGGTATCGCCCGTAGTGAGCGCCGCCGAGATGATCAGCGTGCTTAGCATCAGACCGATGATGATCAAGATAGTCTGGGCCGGACGGCGCGGAATGTTGCGCAGCCCGATCATGAACATGATCCGGTTGCGAGCGATTACGTAGGCGACGGTCGATAAGGAGATCGCCAGCAGTACCAGAAGTACCACCATAATGCCGGTCATCGGGACGCCG
>JBAROU010000125.1:0-6496 GCA_049642385.1 Dehalococcoidia bacterium
CCCCGACGCGTCGGGGCTCCCGCCCCGGAGTTGCCATGCCGCGCGGCACGAAGGGCTCCCGCCCCAAGCAGACCAAGCCCAGCTCTACCTTGGAGACGTACGTCGAGAAGCGCGACTTCGCGCGTACGCCTGAGCCCGCGCCGGATACGCCCTCCTCGGCCGAAGGGCCGCTCACGTTCGTCATCCAGAAGCACGCCGCGCGCCGGCTCCACTACGACTTCCGCCTGGAGTTGGACGGCGTCTTGAAGTCCTGGTCCGTTCCGAAGGGCCCATCGCTCAACCCGCAGGAGAAGCGCCTCGCAGTCATGGTGGAGGACCACCCGCTGGACTACGGCTCATTCGAGGGCGTGATCCCGAAGAAGGAGTACGGCGCTGGGCAGGTGATCGTCTGGGACAACGGCACGTACACGCCTGACGAAGGCGGCCCCCTCTCGTTCCACGACCGTAACGAGGCGGAGGAACGTATGCGCCAGGGGATCGAAGACGGCAAGATATCGATCCTCATGCGCGGCAAGAAGATGAAGGGCTCGTGGGCGCTGGTGAAGATCCAGCGCGCCGAGAACGAGTGGCTGCTGATCAAGCACAAGGATGCGACGGCTGATCCAGCATCCGACATTCTGGACGAAGACCGCTCCGTTAGCTCCGACCTCAGCATCGATGACCTGAAGTCGGGTCACCTACCCGACCGCGCCCACCGCGGGCCCGCGGCGATCACGCCGCGCGACGCGCCCGGCACGAAGCGCCAGCCGTGCCCGAGCGCTGTTGAACCCATGCTTGCCACGCCGGCCGAAGAAGCGTTTTCGAACGCCGGCTGGGTCTTCGAGCCCAAGTTCGACGGCGTGCGAGCTATCGCCATCGTGCGCAACGGCGACGTGAAGCTGCTCACGCGCAGCGGCCTCGACGCGACTGCACAGTATCCATCGCTCGCCCAGGAACTCGCGCGTCAGCCCGCGCACGAGGCGGTCTTCGACGGCGAGATCGTCGCGTTGGACGAGGACGGCCGGCCATCGTTCGAGGTCTTGCAGCAGCGGCTGAACCTGACGCGCCCCGCCGACATCAAGCGCCACGAAACCGAGACGCCGGTGTTCTACTACGCCTTCGACCTGCTCTATCTCGATGGCTTCGACCTACGGGGCACGCCCCTCACGCACCGACGCGCGCTGCTCGAACGCGCGCTGAGTCCCTCAAACCACGTACAACTCCTCGATCAGTTCGACGAAGCGGGCGTGGCGGCGTACGACGCGGCGCTGGCGCACGGCATCGAGGGCATCGTCGCGAAGCGTAAGGACAGCATCTACGAATCGGGGCGGCGTTCGCGGTCGTGGCTCAAGATCAAAGGCACGATGAGCGACGAGTTCGTCGTTGGCGGATACAGCGAAGGACAAGGCGGACGCGCCGACTCGTTCGGTGCGCTGCTGATCGGCCAGTACGACGATGATGGACGCCTCGTCTACGTGAGCAACGTCGGTTCCGGCTTCGACGACCGGACGCTGGGCGAGCTGCGCGAGCGGCTCGACGCGCTGCGCGCGGACGACTGCCCGTTCGTGGAGGTGCCTGACCCGCGCACGCCATCGACGTGGGTGCGGCCGGAGCTCGTCGTGGAGGTTAAGTTCTCGCAGTGGACGCGCGACGGCCACATCCGCGCGCCGGTCTTCCTGCGCCTGCGCCAGGACACGCCGGCGAACGACGTGCAGCGCGTCGAAGTGATGACAGCGCCGTCGACCAAGGACGCGGCGCACGACGAGGACGCGTCGCTCGATGACGACATTGCGGAGGTGCTGGAGCAGCTCGACGCGAAGAAGGAGAAGCTTTCGCTCCAGGTGCAGGATCAGAAGATCGCGCTCACGAACCTGGACAAGCCGCTCTGGCCGAAGCACGGACGGCAGCGCGCGCTCACCAAGCGCGACTTCATCGAGTACCTGACGCGGGTGTCGCCGTATCTACTGCCGCACTTGCATGACCGGCCGCTCACGCTCACGCGCTATCCGAACGGCATCGAGGGCGGCCACTTCTACCAAAAGCATTGGGAGGGCGAGCTGCCGGAGTTCGTCGACACGGTGGGGCTGTTCTCCAGCAGCAACGAGGGCGACCAGGAGTACCTGATCTGCAACAACCTGCCGACGCTGCTCTGGCTCGGCCAGCTAGCCGACCTCGAGCTGCACACCTGGTACTCGCGCGTCAGTGCGGAGCCGGACGGCGCGCACCTGACGACCACGTTCACCGGCTCGAAGGAGAACATCGAGGGCTCGCTGCTCAACTATCCCGACTTCATCGTCTTCGACCTCGACCCGTACATCTACTCCGGCAAGGAGTCGGCAGGCGACGAGCCGGAGCTGAACAAGAAAGCCTTCGCCAAGACGTGCGAGGTCGCGTTGTGGCTGAAGGAGATCCTCGATTCGCTCTCACTCTCGTCGTTCGTCAAGACCACCGGCCGCACCGGGTTGCACATCTACGTGCCCGTGCTGCGCCAGCTCGACTACACGGCCGTGCGCGCCGCCTGCGAGACGATCGGCCACTTCCTGCTCCAGCGACATCCGCGTGACGTGACGATGGAGTGGTCGGTCGACAAGCGCGCGGGCAAAGTGTTCTTCGACCACAACCAGAACATGCGCGGCAAGACGCTCGCGTCGCTCTACTCGCCGCGGCCCCTGCCCGAGGCGGCGGTCTCGACGCCCGTGCGCTGGAACGAGTTGGGTGATATCTATCCAACGGACTTCACGATTCTCACCGTGCCGGAGCGCCTCGCGCAGGTGGGCGACCTCTGGGCGAACATCCTGGACGCCAAGCACGACATCGAAGGGCTGCTGGGCGGGGCAGAGGCGGAGTAGCGTCTAGGGCGGCGCTGCGCCGCGCACCGCGTGGACCAGCTCGAACGGGGGGATGACGCGCTGGCGAAGCACGTCTCGCCGGCGGCCCGCCAGCTTGCGGGCATGGACGGCGCCCCAGGCGCACGCGACCGGCAGCAGCGGCACGGTGCCCAGCCCGTACAACAGGCCACGAAGTGATCCGAGCGAGAGCTCGCCCGGCTTGAGCGGCGCCCCGATCAGCAGCCAGGGCAGCATCGTTGCGAATTCGCGCAAGGTCATGTTCTTGTAGAAGGCCAGGCCGCGGTTGCGCAGGATCATCAGCGTCTTGCGCAGCGTGCCCCAGCCAAGCGACGTGGCGGGCGTTAGGTCGTGGTAGACGACCGAGGTGGGCACGAGCAGGTTCTTGTAGCCGAGGTTGTGGACGCGCAGCCCCAGGTCCGTGTCCTCGCAGTAGGCCCAGAAGTCAGCGTCGAAGAAGTAGCCGTAGCGATCGATCATCTCTCGCTCGACGATCGTCGCCGCGCCGGCGAGGAAGAGCGTCTCGATCGGCTCCGGCGAGAACGGGCGCTGCTCGTACGCGACGAAGCCGTACCGCGTGAGCTCCGCAACGTGGACAATCGATGGCAAGCCGTCGCGGTCCTTCGCGTCGTAGCCCGGGCACCAGGGCGTAAGGATGTTCGAGTGCGCCGCTTTGGCGTCCGGGTGCGCCTCGAGCGCGGCGATGAGCTCCGGCAGCCAGCGGCGATGGCACACCGTGTCCTGATTCACTGTCGCGACGTAGCGGCCGTTCGTGTGAGCGACAGCGCGGTTGTTGCCCTCGGCGAAGCCGTAGTTGCGGTCGATGCGCACGACGCGCACGTGAGGGAAGCGCCCCTCCACGAATTCGCTCGCGCCGTCCGTCGACGCGTTGTCCACGTAGATCACCTCGTATGCCTCACGCGACATCTCCTGGTCGAGAAGCGACGAGAGGCACGCGTCGAGGTATCGCCGGCCGTTGTAGCCGAGGACGATCACGCTGGCGGTGGGAGAAGTCATGGGGCGCGCAACCCTGCGCCGGGGCGGCGCTCTAGCGCAACCAGGTCGTCATCATCGCCTTGACGAAGCCCCAGGCATATTTCACGCTGCCGGGCTTGCGGCTTTCGCCGGCCTGACGCCTGCGCATCGTAATCGGCACCTCGCGGTAGCGCAGCCCTTTGCGGATCGATTCGATCAATAACTCCGAGGCCTGGAACTGCGGCTGCTGGAGGTGCAGCCGCTCGATCGCCTCCGCGCGGAAGGCGCGGAACGGGCTCGAGACATCCGTCACGCGCGTCGCCGTGAGCAGGCTCACCACGCGCGAGAGCACGCCGACGCCGAGCGCTCGCACGGAGCTTTCCGGCTCGTAGCTGCCGAGGACGCGCGAGCCGTTCACGAAGTCCGCCTCGTCGTCCACGATGGGCTGGAGCAGGCGCTCCAGCTCTTCCGGCACCGTCTGCCCGTCAGCGTCCGTGATAGCGACGATCTTCGCGCCCGCCTGGTGCGCCATCTCGTAACCCGTGAGCAGGGCGGCGCCTTGCCCGCGGTTGATCGGATGAACGAGTACCGCGCCGTGCTCGCGCGCGATGGCACTCGTCGCGTCGTTCGAGCCGTCGTCGACGACGATATGGCCGACGCGCAGGCCGCCCACCTCACGCGGAAGGTTCTTCAGCACCTGAGCGATGGTCGCGCTCTCGTTGTACGCCGGGATGATGACGCAGACGTCGGCGCCTGCCAGCTCTGGATAGTTCTTCGGGTCGAAGTCGCGCTGAGCTAGCGCGCGGATAAGCCGGTTCACATCGCGCTGCGCCGTATCCGCAACCGAGGTGGCGCGCAGGTTGAGCAGGAACAGCACGGCGACGGCCATCACCAGAACACCGAGGATCCGACGGTTGTTGCCTTCGGTGAAGTCGAGTGCGTTGAAGATAGGCGAAAAGAGGTCCGGGTAGGCGCCCAGCGCAACGACGCCGGTAGCGACGGCCCAGGTGATGATTAGATCGAGGCGACGGATCCTGCGCCTGCTGTAGAGATTCGCCGCGACCCCAATCGCCAGCAAGGCTACGATGATGCCGACGACGCGCAGCGCGATCACAAGGCCACCTCCGAACGCTCGTGACGTCCTTGAAACCAGGCGTAGGTCTCAGCGAGGCCTTCTGGCAGCGCGACCTGCGCTTCGAAGTTGATCAGGCGCTTCGCTTTCTCGACCGACGGCGCGATGCAGAGCGCTTCGCCATCGCGCTGCTCCTCGTGCACAACCTCGAGCTTGCGGCCGACGACGTTGCCGAGAAGCTGGACCAGCTCCAGCACCGTCGTCTCACGCCCGCTGGCGATGTGGAACACCTCGCCGCGGACGTCACTCTCAGCGGCGAGCATCATCGCACGGCACATGTCCTGTACGTGGATAAAGTCGCGGATCTGCTTGCCGTCGCCGTAGATCACAAGGTTTTCGCTATCGAGGATGCGCTTGATCCAGCGCGCGATCACGCTCTGCTTATGCGTCGAGCGGGGGCCGTACGCGTTCGCGAAGCGCAAGGCGACCGTACGCATCCCATACGCGCCGGCGAACGCGGAGCAGTACGCCTCGCCGGCCATCTTGCTCGCACCGTAGGGCGAGAGCGGCCGGGGCGTCTTCGTTTCGTCCGTGCCGGGCGTGAACTCGCCGACGACGGCGTTGGACGAGGCGAGGACGAACGCGCCAACCTCAGCTCGTTGCGCCGCAAGCAGCGCGTTGAACGTTCCGCCGGCGTTGATCTCGTAGTCGTTCTGTGGGTCGAGGATCGAGGGGATCACACCGGGCTGGGCCGCCAGATGGATAACGACGTCGATACCGTGACAGGCCTCGCTCAGCGCGCTCAGATCGCGCACGTCCGCCTGGACGAGCTGCACCTTGGCGCCGAACGGATCGAGCACGTCGCGCGTGCCGACGCTCAGGTTATCGTACACGCGCACACGGGCACCGGCCTCAACGAGCATCGACACGAGATTGATGCCGATGAAGCCGCACCCACCCGTGACCAGGACCGGCTTATCGTTCCAGGTCAACGCTAGGCTGGCCTCCCAACGGCCTGAGGCGTGGACGTGGCGCGCCACTTCACATCAGGCATGATCGTCTCGCGGCGCGCCCGGTGCGCGTAGTCCTTCGCCTTCACCATAAGCGAGCTGATCAGCGTCTCGGAGAGGTAGTGCGGCTGCAAGCCCATCTCGAGCAGCTTCTGGTGCTTCGCGTTGTAGTAGTGCACTTCTTCTTCGACGCGCGGGTTCTCTAGATGTTCGATCACCGACTCCATGCCCAGCTCCCTGCCAGCCTGTTGCACGCGCTCCGCGAGCTCCAGGACGGTGAATTGCTCCGTGAACTGGTTGAACACACGGAACTCGCCCGGTGCCGGCCGGTTCATCGTCGCGATCTCAACGCAAGCGAGCGTGTCGCGGATGTCGAGGAAGCCGCGCGTCTGGCCGCCCTTGCCGTACACCGTGAGCGGCAGGCCGAGCGCCGCCTGAATGCAGTAACGGTTGAGCGCGGTGCCCCAGACGCCGTCGTAATCGAAGCGCGTTGCCAGACGCTCGTCTATGTTTGTCTCGTCCGTTTCGACGCCATAGACAATGCCCTGGTTGAGATCGGTGGAGCGCAGGCCCCAGATTTTGCAGGCGAACATGATGTTGTGGCTGTCGTGCAC
>JBAROU010000145.1:0-2857 GCA_049642385.1 Dehalococcoidia bacterium
CCATCGCACTGTGCATGTTTTGCTGATAGACCTCGGCGCGGCCCTTCCCGCGGTCTTTGGCGACATACATTGCGATGTCAGCGTTTCGGAGGATGGTGTCGGCATCGCGCTGCCCCGGTGTGCTGCAGGCGATGCCGAAGCTGGCGGCGACCAGCACGTTCTTGCCGTCCAGGTGGAACGGTTCCTGAAGGCCTTCCATGATCCGCGCTGTCGCCCCCTTGGCGTCTTCAAGCGTTGCTTCATCGAGCAGAATGGCGAACTCATCTCCACCAAAACGCGCTGCGGTATCGCCGGGCCGGATATTGCTCCGAACCCGTGCAGCGACCTCGATCAGCACCTCGTCGCCGAGGTTGTGCCCGAGACTGTCGTTGACCGATTTGAAGTTGTCCAGGTCCATGAACACCACAGCCACCGCTCTGGCCTCCCGTGTTGCTCGCAACAGGCTGTGCTCCAACCGGTCGGTGAAGCTTGCCCGATTAGCCAGTTTCGTCAGCGGGTCGTGAAACGCCTGGTGACGCAGCTCTTCCTCAAGCTGCTTGCGCTCGCTCACATCGCGCGAATTGAGCACGAAGCCGCTGACGTTTGCGTCATGCCGCCGGTCAGCGCCGTTTATTTCAACGTAGCGCCATGAACCATCGCGGTGGCGGAGTTGGGCCTCGACGGAAGCCGGTATGGTCGGATCACGCATCGCCTCTCGCAGGAAAGCGACTATCCGTGGGACGTCATCTGGATGTACGAGATCAAGCAACTTCCGCCCGACGACGTCACCAGCCTCGTACCCCAGAGCACGCTGGATGGAGGGGCTCTGGTAGATGACATTCGTGTCAGCTTCGATCACAGTAATCAGGTCGGAGGCGTTCTGGACGAGGGACCGGAAACGCTCTTCGCTTGCGCGAAGGGCCCGCTCCGCCCGCTCTTGCTCCTCATGGAGTTGGATGCCGTTGACGACCATCGCGGCCTGCACGGCTAGCTCCTCGATGAGCGCGACCATCGTTTGCGGAAAGTCCGTCGGCTTGAGGCTGCCGACGCGGAGGAGGCCGATGATCTCATCATGGACGAGCAATGGGAACGTTGCTCCGGACACAATCGAAGCTCTCGCATAGAACTCCCTCGCCTCGAGAGAAATTCGCGGATCACGTTGAAGGTCAGGGAGCACCACCGGTTTGCGCTCTCGGAGGATCAAGTCCTTCACGAAGTCCGGAGCCTGGATCATTTGGAGCTACGACTGATACAAAGGCGTGTCGGCATAGCGACTGGCGCCGGTGCTGCGAATCGTAACGCGCCCGTTACGATCTAGGACATCGACGCTGGCCAGGAAGCCCGTTGCATTGTTGATGGCGTTGGCCACATCTTGCAGGACCCCCTCCATGCTCTTGGCATCAGTGAACACCCGTGCCACGTTGGAGAGCGCATTCATCTGCTCCCGTACGCGTTGGCCGCGCTCCGCGTCGACAACTC
The DNA here is from genome assembly GCA_049642385.1 of Dehalococcoidia bacterium. Taxonomy (GTDB): domain Bacteria; phylum Chloroflexota; class Dehalococcoidia; order DSTF01; family RBG-16-68-14; genus JBAROU01. The sequence continues at coordinate 1,459 of JBAROU010000145.1, forward strand.
GGTCCAGCATGATGGCGAGCGCCGGGCCCGCCAGCTCCAAGAACTCGCCGGACCTTCGAGCCGCGGCTGGCTTCCAAGGGCCATTGGCGACGACAGAGCCGGCAAGAGCATCCCCGCACCAGAGAGCTAATGCAAGGAAGGTGCCGCTTGCTTGGCCGCTTGTAGGCGCGAAGTCGCGCGGCTGGCCGTCCCGACCCAACTGGTACACAACCGGCGCGCCGATTCTCCTAAGCTCGGTGCCTCGCGCCATGGAGCCTTCGGATGATAGTCCGAAGAAATCTTCATCATCGCGTGGCGGGTAGGCCTGAAAGTGCACGCCGTCGCCGGCGAAGAGGCGGACATCATCCGAGCCGATCACAGAGCCAACAATTCTTGTGGCTTCAGTGAGCCCGCTGACGCGGTCTCCGTCTTGTCCGCTCGCAAGCCTCGCTAACGCTTGGAGCGCCTCCCACTTGCGCATGCTGCCTCCTACTCCTCCATCTACAGTTTCGGTGCTTGGCGGAGATTCCTCGCTAGGTGGAATTCCTAGGGGGTCTTCCCGGTTGAGGCAACAGGTCTACGTCATCGATCTGTACCCTTGCGGGACGGCCATGGCGGCTGGCCTTGCGCTACCATGAGATATCGCAGCGAACGCCAACAGCGACGAGACCATCCAGCTCAGCGACGGTCGAAAGCTCAGCTACGCTGAGTACGGCGACCCAGCCGGAACACCAGTCTTCTACTTTCACGGGTTTCCGAGTTGTCGCGTTGAGGCACGGATGGCCGGCCCTGCGGCCAAGCGCCTCGGGGTGAGGGTCATCGCACTCGACCGTCCTGGGTTCGGCCGTTCTGACTTTCAGAAGGGTCGTGGTATCGACGATTGGCCGGACGACGTGGTAGAGGCGGCCGACCAGTTACGCATCGAACGCTTCGCAGTGCTTGGGGAGTCCGGGGGTGGTCCGTACGCCGCGGCCTGCGCCCGAAAGATTTCGCACCGACTGACGAAGGCGGGCATCGTGTCGGGCTGGGGACCGGCCAATGCGCCCGAGGCGCGATCGGGCCTGCCCTGGTCAGCGCGTTTGACCCTCGCACTTTGGCGGAGCATTCCTTTCCTCGTCTACCACACGATGTGGTATCTGGCGCTCGCCGCTCGATGGTTCCCTCGAGCCGTTCTGCGGCTGTCCCGGAGACGACTGCCTCCTCCCGACAAGCGCATCGTCGATCGACCAGAGATGAGAGCAATGATGCGGGACGCCCTTCGCGAGACATTCCGTCAGGGAGGTGGCGGCCAGGCGCACGAAATGTTGTTGTTTGCTCGCGCCTGGGACTTCCTGCTGGAAGACATCGCGACCGAGGTGTATCTCTGGCACGGCGAGGCGGATAGGACCGTGCCCATCTCGATGGGGCGATACCAGGCCAA
>JBAROU010000161.1:0-6198 GCA_049642385.1 Dehalococcoidia bacterium
CTCTTCGCCGGGCGCTTCGCTGATCGCTTCGTGGACCGTCGGGTCGAAGGCCTGGCCTTCGGCCTGTATCTCTTTCACGCCGGCGTTCTCGAGGACGGCCTGGAACTTGCGGTAGATCAGCCAGATGCCGTCGATCCAGGTGAGGCCAGCGAGCTTGCTGTCGACCGTCTTCAGCGCCCGCTCGAGGTCGTCCACCAGCGGCAGCAGGTTGATGATCAGCGATGCGCCGGCGAGCCGCACCGCCTCGGAGCGCTCTTCTTGCACGCGACGCCTGAAGTTCTGGTGGTCGGCTGCGGCGCGCTGCCAGTTCGCGAGGTAGGTCTGGGCCTTCTCCTGCTCCTCGCTCAGGCGCGCGCGCAGGCCTTCGACGTCGTTCGGCTCTTGGCCGTCGGTCGTCGGCTCAGCTGCGGCCTCGTCCGGCTGGTCGGTTTGCTTCTCTTCGGTCACGGGTGGCTCACCTCGCGGTGGGTTAGGGTTCGTATTTGGCCAGCAGCTCGCTCATCACCGCGGCCAGGTAGCGCACGGTCGAGATCGTGCGCGAGTAGTGCATGCGCATCGGCCCGACGACGGCGAGCGCGCCGGTCGCGACGCCGGGCGCACCGTACGAGCCGATGACGACGCTGCACTCACGGATCGCTTCACCCGCCTGCGCGAGCCGTGGGTTCTCCGCGCCGATAACGACGGTGACGCCCTGGCCGGCCAGCGCTCGGAACGGGATAGCACGCGTGAGCGTGTGCGCATCGAGCAGCTCGAGCAGGGCGAGCGCGCGCTCGCTGCTGGAGAACTCCGGCTGGCTGAGCACCAGACGCAGCCCTTCCAGGTGCGCCTCGTCGAAGCCGCCTTCATCCACGGCGCGCATGATCTCCAGCACGGCGTCGGTTACCTGGTGCTCAACGTGCGTCAGCGTCGCCTCGTGCGCAGCGATGTCCGACATCGTCATGCCAGCGAGCAGCTCGTTCAGACGGCCGGCCACGACGCTCAACTCGTCCTGCGAGCACGTCTCGCTCAGTGCGAGGATCTGCTGCTTGAGACGCGCCTGATCGAGCACGAGCACAAGCAGCGCGGTGGTGTCTTGTAGGCTGACCAGCTCCAGGTGCTTCATCCGGCTCGCTTCCGAGCGCGGCGCGGTGACGACCGCAGCGTTCTGCACCGCGCGCGCCAGCACCGACGAGGCGAGCTGCACCCAGCTATCGCCACCGCCCTCGATCTGGTGGAACTGGTGGCGAATGGTCTGCTGCGCCTGCCAGGGCAGCTCCTCCTCGCGCATCAGCGTCTCGACGAAGAAGCGATACCCCTTCTCCGTCGGCACGCGGCCCGCGGAGGTGTGCGGCTGCTGGACATAGCCCTGCTCCTCGAGCTCGGCGAACTCATTCCGAATCGTCGCCGGCGAGACGCTCAGTCCGTAGTGCTGGCGCAGCGTCTTGGAGGCGACGGGAACGGCGCTATCCACGTAGTCGTGGATGACGAACTCGAGAATGCTGGATTGACGTTCGCTCAGCATGAAATCACTGCCTTTTGAAGCTAAATTAGCACTCTCGACCGTAGAGTGCTAACGCTAAGATCGTAGCATCGTCACCCTCGCGCTGTCAAGATGTGCTGGCCACGGTGGCAGGCCCAGGTGAGCCTGCAGGTGTTTCTCCGCCTAGGGAGCGGTGAACAGGGCGCGTCCGGCCCTCTGTGAAGCAAGGTGGGCGAATGAGCGAGCCGTAGGCCGCGTTCGTTCCGCATCCGAGCTGTCGCCGGCGATTTTGAGCTTGCAGGCGTCATCCTGAGCTTGTCGAAGGATAGGCGACTCCGCGTATCCGAGGCGTCATGCTATACTCGGCTGAGATACGGTCTCCACACCACATCAGACGGAGCGACACGTTGACCACCCGCGCACGTATCGCCGGCCTCGGCAAGTACCTGCCAGAGCGCATCCTCACGAACGCAGACCTCGAACGCATGGTGGACACGTCCGACTCCTGGATCATAGAGCGAACCGGCGTCCGGGAGCGTCGCCTGGCGTCCGAGAACGAGACGTCGAGCACGTTGGGCATTGAGGCCGCTCGCCAGGCGCTCGCCCAGGCGGAGATCGACGCAGGCGACCTCGACCTGATCATCGTCGCGACCACGACGCCGGACGGCATGTTCCCGGCCACAGCCTCGCTGGTGCAAGACGGCCTGGGCGCGCGGCGCGCCGGCGCGTTCGACATCAACGCCGCCTGCGTGGGCTTCGTCTCCGCCGTGGCGACCGCTTCGCAGTTCATCCAGAGCGGCGCTTACCAGCGGGTGCTCGTCGTCGGCAGTGACGTGCTTTCCCGCCTCGTCGACTGGAAGGACCGCGGTACCTGCGTCCTCTTCGGGGACGGCGCAGGCGCGGTGGTGCTGGAGGCATCCGATCGTGGCGGGCCGCTTTCATTCGTCTTCCACAGCGACGGTGGCGCGGCCTCGGCGCTCTACGCTCCGGGCCCGTGCAGCACGCCGCTCGCCGCCGAAGCAGGCTTCTTCATCGCGATGGATGGCCCGCAGGTCTTCAAGTTCGCTGTGCATGCCATGGAGTCCGCCACGCGCGAGGTGATGGGCTCGCTTAGCCTGGGCGTGAACGACATCGACCTGCTCATCCCCCACCAGGCGAACATGCGCATCATCAACGCGACGGCGAAGGCGCTCGGCCTGCGGCCGGAGCGCGCGATGGTGAACGTCGACCGCTACGGCAACACTTCATCCGCCTCGATCCCGATGGCGCTCCAGGAGGCGTCGGAGCAGGGCCGCCTGCACGACGGCGACCGCATCGTGCTCGTCGCGTTCGGCGGCGGGCTCGTCTGGGGCGCGCTTGCACTGGAATGGGCGCCGGTGGGCCCGCTCCGGACCGCAGCACAGACGGCGCACGCATCGACCAGCGGCAGCTAATCCAGATGCCACTCGAGCTCCCGAGCGGCCCGTGCCTCTTCTGTGAGCGCATCGCTGGGAAGCGCGACGACTGGGCAGTGATCGTCGAGGCCGGTGACACAATCGCCTTCATGAACCCGCTCCAGTTCGAAGTAGGCCAGGCGCTCGTGATCCCTCGGCGCCACGCCTCAACCATCCTCGACCTTACCGAACAGGAAGCAACCTCCATGATGCGAACCGTACACCGCCTCTCGCGAGCGATGGTCGACGCCTTTGACCCAGACGGCCTAACGCTCTACCAAAACAACGGAGTCGCCAGCTACCAGGGAATACCACACGTTCACGTGCACGTGGTGCCTCGCCGCTACGGCAGCGGCTGGGGCGAGGGGCCGCCGCACATTGCGGCGCTGGAACGCGGGCAACGCGAACGCCGTTTCGACGAGATCTCAGTACCGAAGCAGCAGCAAGAGCTGGCCAAGAAGCTCCGGCAGCACCTGGCGTCGATCGGAGCACCACCATGACAGACGAGCGCGACGTTGCCATCACCGGCATGGGTGCGGTGACGCCGTTGGGTCGCGACGTGGCATCACTCTGGGCGGGGCTGACGGCCGGCCGCAGCGGCATCGATACGATCTCTATGTTCGACCCAGCGCCCTACCCATGTCGCATCGCCGGCGAGGTGCGCGGCTACACGCCTCACCCGCAGCTGCCTGCCGAGCAAGCGGCGCGCATGGACCGGGGCGTCCTGTTCGCAGCGGACGCCGCCCTGCAGGCCGTCGCCGACGCGGGGCTCACGCTGACGCCGGAGAACGCCCCGCACGTGGCGCTCGTGCTCGCGTCGGCCCGTCCCGGCGAGACGAGCGTCTGGGAGGGACAGCGCACGTTCCACAACGAGGGCCCGCAGGCGCTCACGGCGGGCTACCTGACACGCACGCTGCCCAACTTCCTTGCGGCGCAGGTCGCCGGGATCCTGGGCGTTCGAGGCTCTTCGATCATGGTGTCAGCGGGCGGCGCCTCGGGCTATGCGGCGCTCGCGCTGGCAGCGGCCATGATCCGGCGCGGTGAGGCGGCCGTCGTCATCGTCGGCGGCGCCGACGCGGCGATCACACCACCCGCGCTCGCGGCCTTCTGCGCGATGAACATCCTTACAAAGAGCAACGACGATCCCCCGCGCGCCGTCCGGCCCTTCGACGCCGGCGCAGACGGCATGGCGCTTGCCGAGGGCGGCGCTGTTCTCGTCCTCGAAGACGAGTCGCTCGCGCGCGAGCGCAGCGCTCGTTGCTACGCGCGACTGGCGGGTGCAGCGTCGGTCACGGAGTCTACGTCCGTCGTGCCGACGGCGCCGGAGGCCGGGCGGGCGATCCAGGCGGCGCTGCGGGAGCCGGCGTTGCTCCAGAGCGAGATCGACTATGTCTGTGCGTACGCCGCCGGTAGCCTACAGCTCGATCGAGTGGAGACGGACGCGTACAAGCGCATCTTTGGCGAAGCGACCGCCTCGAAACTCACGTTGAGCGCCCCCAAGTCGATGCTCGGGCATCTGCTCGCGGGCGCGGGCGTGGTGGACGCGATCGTCTGCGCGAAGGCGATCGAGACAGGCATCATCCCACCCACGATCAACCTCGAACGCCCCGCGGAGGGCTGCGACCTGGACTACACACCGCACGAAGCGCGCAAGATACTGGTACGCAACGCCATGTGCTACGGCTACGGCTTCGGGGGACACCACGTAGCGCTCTGCTTCTCCGCGCCGTAGGATACGCAAGAGGAGGTAACGCATGGAGATCACCTGGCTCGGCCATTCCTGCTTCCGGATACGCGGTCGCGACGCCGTCGTCGTCACCGACCCGTGCGACAAGAGCACGGGCTACAGCATCGGCAAGCCTACGGCGGAGATCGTCACCGTCAGCCACGACCACCAGGGCCACAACAACGTCGGCGCCATCGCGGGAACGCCCCGTGTCGTGCAGGGCCCGGGCGAGTATGAGATCAGCAACGTGCTGATCATGGGCGTGCCAACGTACCACGACGGCGAGAAGGGACAGCAGCTTGGCAAGAACACAGCCTACGTCTTCGAGATCGACGACATCCGCGTCTGCCACCTGGGCGACATCGGCCACGTGCCGACCGCCGAGCAGGCGGAGGAGCTGAGCGGCGTCGACGTGCTCTTGATGCCCGTGGGTGGTAACAGCACGATCGGGGCGTCGGCGGCGGCGGAGACCGTGAGCCTGCTCGAGCCCAAGCTGGTGATTCCGATGCACTACCAGACGCCCGCCACCAAGGCGAAGCTCGAACCGTTGGACAGCTTTCTCAAGGAGATCGGCGCAAAGTCAGCGCTGGACGAACGCCAGCCCAAAATCACCATCACGCGCGCCACCCTCCCCCACGAGACGAAGGTCCAGGTGCTCGACTACCGGGGGTAGGTTCAGGCAATGTAGGGGCGACCTTCAGGTCGCCCGCTGGATCTCTGCTTCACCCATCACTCACGGTGAAGCCGACCGTCACCGGAACGGAAGCTGCGGGCGGGCGCTTTAGCCGGTGCAGACGGCGCGCGTGAAATCGCGAACAAGCCGAAGTCTTCACGTTTGGCTATGGACACGTATTACTGGGCGCGGGTACAGTCAGGTTCCAAGACGGGCGGTTCCCTCTGGGAGTGACAGGACGAGTGGTGGCTTAGGAGAGCGCGATGACCCGCACTATTGTCTACCTGCTCGTAGCCGGCGCGGTTGGCGCCGGCGTGGCGTTCTGGTTCTTCCGCGATTCATCGTCAAGCACTGTCCCTCCGACGCTACAGGAGCTAGAGGCAACCACGGAGGCGGACGCGGCGAAGGGCCGCTTCGAGGGCGTGTTGGGAGATTTCCTTGTGTTGGATCCGAGCGGGCCGCGGACGGAAGAGGCCGCTGTCTTCCGCTGCCCGGATGGCGCAAAGTACAAGTACGAGACGGATCAAGCTGTGCTGCGACAGCACGAGCTGTGGTCGCCTGCGTTCGGGCCGCACGGCCTCGGCTTCGGCTGCCCGGGAGAGGGGCTCCGGTTCATCAACAACGCCGGCCGGGATGAAGGCGGCGGTCGCGTGCAGCTCCTGAGAGTCTACGTAAAGACCCTCCCGTTTCCCATGGTCAGCATGAGCGACGCCCCGCGAGACCGCTTGGAGCTGATCGAGGTCGAGGGGCATCCCGCGCTCATCGAGCGCCCCCTAGCAGCAGTAGCCTCGTTCACCTACCTGACGGTCATCGAGCGCGGCCCGGAAGGGGGCTTGCCGGGGATCGTCGTGCGCGTGGGATTGGCGCCGTCATCCGAGGAGGCGATCGCCCTAGCGGAGGCGCTGAT
>JBAROU010000166.1:0-4627 GCA_049642385.1 Dehalococcoidia bacterium
CAGTCAAGCGTGCCGCCGGTGAGTGAGCCGACGATGCCACACGAGCCACGCGTTGTTTGGAAGGATGTGTAGGTGAAGTTCGCGGGCGGCGTGTCGATGAGGCGAACGAACGTCGCACCCACCGAACCGATGTTGCGCACTTCGATCGTATACGTCAGGGTCGCACCCGCGGCGACAGGATCGGGCAGGTCCGACTTAGTCACGGTGAGATCGGGAAGGGCCGGTGTGTTCGTCGGCGTGGGCGTGCTAGTCGGTGTGTTCGTGGGCGTGTTCGTCGGCGTATTCGTCGGTGTGTTGGTCGGTGTATTCGTTGGCGTATTCGTCGGTGTGTTGGTCGGTGTATTCGTTGGCGTAGGCGTATCCGTGAGTGTCGGCGTTATGGTGCTCGTGGGTGTTGGTTCGGCGGCCGTGCTGAACTCCAGAACAAACGAGGTGACGCTGGCGCTCGCCGAGCCGGTGAGCTGGCGGGCCAAGGTGAGGGCTGTGCTGGTAAGCGCGGTCGTGAACATACCGGGCCCGATATCGTCGTCCGCGGTGTAGTCGTGAACGCCGCCCCAGCGCCCGCCCGCGGAGGGGAGGAGCGCGACCGCGCGGCTGGTATCAACGGGGGTAATGCCGCGAACAGCGCTGGTGTCGACTGTGGCGAAGGCGTCAGTGTTGCCCTGCACCGTGGTGCCGTCTGCGAACTGGATCACTTCCCATGAGTAATCGATGGTGGCGCTGGTGCCGACAGAGCGCTCGACTGTGATCTCGGAAGGTGTCGTGAAGCGCGCGCCGAGGAAGTTGGCGCCGCTGCCCGCAATGTCGGACTTCCAACTGAGGAGGACGATAGAGCGGGAGAGGTCGACCGTGCTAATGGGCACCGCGGCGCTGGTAGCGGTACCGGTGAGCGAACCGCTGCCGCGCTGGACGGAGGCGCCGTTGAACTCGACGACTTGCCAGTCGGCCGTGCGCGCCGTCGCGGTGTTATGGACGACCTCGAGGTTTGTCGAAGAGGTGAGCCGGGCGCGGAAGAAGTCGTCGGCGTCGTAAGTTGTGTCGGCGACATCGGACGAGCCGGAGACGAGCACAAAGCTCTTGGAGAGATCGACAGAGCTGATCGGGATGTCGCCGGTGGTGTCCACGCTGCTGAAGGTGCCGCGCTGGACGGAGACGCCGGTCGCGAATTCTGCGACGTACCATTGAACCGTGATGTCCGAGAGGCTGGTGTCATCGGCGCGGAAGAATTGGATGTTCGTTGGGCTGGTGAGCTGACCGCGCACCTGGCCATCGCCCGGATCGACGCTACTGCCGCGCTCGTTGAAGAAGAGGATCGAGCGGCTGGTGTCGACGGTCGTGATAGGAACGTTGACGGTCTGCGGGGCGCCAGCGCCAGCGGCAAGGGTGGTGGTACCGCTCTGGACGGAGATGAGTTGCGCCGCGCGCGAGGCATCGCCGCGTGAGCTGAAGAACATGAGCACCGCGACGGCCACCAGCATGCAGGCACCGAGCGCGACGATAGGCAGGACTCGCGCGCGGCCCCAGCTCTGGGCGCCGAGCTTCGTCCACCGCGATCGGTCCTGCCCCATCAATCGGAGAACCAGCCGGAGAACGGGCTCCGCGATACGCCGCACAGTGCTCACTTTCGTACGGTGCGCGCGGGCGACGCGACCGTGCTACAACTCCGCGACGCGCAAAGCAGGTACGCCCACACCCACCTGGAATGGTCGCGCATCACGATATTAGGCCCTTCCTATCTAAAACAGGCCGGTCCTCATTCGTATTGCAGCTAATGCCGGGACAGCCACCAAAACAAAAACCACCTGGGCACCAGTGCTCCCCCAGGCGGCCATCGAAACTCGCGGGATCGCTTCCCTGCGAGCCAAGCTTGTACGAGTTCTGGTCTTATGTACCGCACTCAATGGGGCACTGTCAAGGGGCACGTTTGTTCGTATACACGGGCGCGAGCGGTCCGGGGGCCTGGCTCCGTTGGGCTGTTCAGCCCTTCAGACCACGTCTGCGCTATACTGCGCGCTGCTCACCGAACCTAGCAAGGAGGACTTTACGTTGGAGTACACGAATCTGGGGAGCTCCGGGCTGCAAGTCTCGCGCGTGGGGCTAGGCTGCAACAACTTCGGGCGGCGCTGCGACCAGTCACAAACGAACGCCGTCGTCGAAAAGGCGCTGGAACTGGGCATCACGTTGTTCGACACGGCCGACATCTACGGGCCGCGCGGCCTTTCCGAGGAGTACCTGGGAAGCGCGCTCAAGGGCCACCGGCGGGAGGCAATCATCGCGACAAAATTCGTCGGGTCGATGGGCGAGGGGCCGCTGTGGGGCGGCGCGTCACGACGCTACATCTTCGAGGCGGTGGATGCGAGCCTGCAACGTCTGGGCACTGACCACATCGACCTCTATCAGATCCACTTCCCTGACGCGCGTACACCCATCGAGGAGACGCTGGGCGCGCTGAACGACGTGGTGCGCCAGGGCAAGGTGCGCTACATCGGCTGCTCGAACTTCGCCGGCTGGCAGGTCGTCGAGGCGCAGTGGATCACGCGCACGCAGCACCTGGCGCCGTTGGTGTCGGCGCAGAACCAGTACAACTTGCTGGAGCGACGGATCGAGCGAGAGCTGGTGCCAGCGTGCAACGCCTACGGTATGGGCGTACTGCCCTACTTCCCGCTGGCGAGCGGCTTCCTGAGCGGCAAGTACCGCCCGGGCGAACAGCCGCCTGATGGTACTCGCCTCGCCGGCGCGGGGCCGATGGCGGACCGGGTTCTGACGGAAGGCAACTTCGGGACGCTGACCAAGCTCGAGGAGTTCGCGCAGGCGCAGAGCCACAGCGTGCTCGAGCTGGCGATCGGCTGGCTGGCGAGCCAGAAGCACGTCGGCAGCGTGATCGCGGGGGCGACGAAGCCGGAGCAGGTGGAGGAGAACGTGCGCGCCGCCGCATGGACGCTCTCCGACGACGAGCTGGCGCAGGTGGACGCCATTACACGACGATAGTAGCGGCGAAGTCCCCTGCCCGACATTGCCTTTTGGCGCTTCATTCAGTAAGATTGTGACGCAAGGCACAATCTTACGCACTGCCCGCCTGTAGAAGAGGGACCGTATGGCGTCCAGATCGAGCATTATCAAGCGCGGGCCGTTCCGCTTTCTCCGAACGGGCACGACCTTCGCGCGCGTCTTCGCCGGCTACAAGGCGATCACGCTGGCCCAGCGCTTCCGCGGTGAGGCGTGGGTGGAGGAGCGCCGGCTGCGCCACCACCACCGCAGCGCAGAGCGCCTCTACCGGACGGCGATTTCGCTGGAAGGCGTGCTGATCAAGGCGGGCCAGTTCCTGGGCGCGCGCGCCGACATTCTGCCGGAAGCGTACGTTGAGGTGCTCTCGCGACTACACGACGCCGTGCCGGCTGATCCGTTCTCGATCGTCAAGCCGGCAATCGAACGAGAACTCGGACGGCCGCTGGAAGTGGCGTTCGCCGAGTTCGAGCCGAGGCCGATCGCGGCGGCATCGCTCGCGCAGGTGCACCGCGCGCGACTGCACGACGGGCGCGAAGTAGCGGTGAAGGTGCAGTACCCGGGCATCGAACGGATCGTGCAGAGCGACCTGACCAACCTGGCGTTCTTCATCGGCATGCTGAACCGCTTCGACCGAAGTTTCGACTACGCGTTTCTTGTCGACGAGCTGCGCGAGAACGTGCCGAAGGAGCTGGACTTCGTCAACGAAGGCCACAACGCGGAACGCATGGCGCGGGCGTTTGCAGACGACGATTCCCTCATTGTGCCGGCGATCCACTGGGAGCTGACAACGCGCCGCGTGCTCACGATGGAGTTCGAGGAGGGCATCAAAATCACGGACGTGGAGCGCCTGCGCGCGGCGGGCATCGATGGGCGGGAGGTGGCGCAACTGCTGACGGCATCGTACGCGCAGCAGATCGTGCAGCACAGCTTCTTCCACGCCGACCCGCACCCGGGCAACCTGCTGGTTCGGCCCGGGCCGCAGATCGTGTTCTTAGACTTCGGGCTGGCAAAGGAACTCTCGCCAGAGTTCAGCCGGCTGTTCGCGGTCCTTGCCAAGGCGATCTTCGATTCGGACGACGACACAATGGGGGAGGCGTTTCGCTCGCTGGGCCTGCGTACGAAGGGTGACGACCACGAAGGTTATGTCGCGTTGGGCAACGCCTACGGCGGCGACCTGATTCGCGGCGCCGCCACCACCGGTTACATCGACATCGAAATGGTGGAAGGCTCGTACCAGGACGCGGTGAAGCTGGTGCGCAAGAACCCCGTCGTCGCCTTCCCGCCGGAGATGCTGATGATCGGTCGTGTGTTCGGGCTGCTGAGCGGGATCAGCAAGCACCTGGACGCGCAGACTAACATGCGTGAGGTGTTCCGTCCGTTTTTCGAAGACCTGGAGCCTCTGGAAGAAGCGCAGCCGGCCGGGTAGCGCTCGCCGAGCCTGGTCCCGCCGAGCCTGGAAAGGCTCGGCTACGAGGGCTTCATTAGTGGGCGCATGTGATAGTGTGGCGGTGCTCCGCCTCCACCTCGAACGACTTCCAGAGCAAGAACTGCTTCGTATCCAGGTAGACGTTCTTCGCCCAGTCCACCAGCTTCGGCGCCAGAAGGATCTCGACGTCGTCGT
>JBAROU010000168.1:0-8909 GCA_049642385.1 Dehalococcoidia bacterium
GTATCGTTCATGGCGGTACTAGAGCTGATCAAGTCGCTTCGGCTGCGAGCAGAGCAAGACGACGTCTTCGGCGACATCAACCTACTCGCGCTGGAACAGGAAGCGAACTTCTAGGCCGCGACGTTCGTCGGTAGCGGTGCAGCCTCAACGCGATCACGCCCGTTCTCCTTCGCGCGATAGAGCGACTTGTCGGCCCGCTCGAGTAGCTCCGGGGAGTCGGTGAAGGTATCAGGCGTCGCTTGTGCGACACCGATGCTGATCGTCATCCGTACCGGTTTGGGTACATTCGTATGAGCGAAGTCCGTATCACTGAGGGTTGACCGGAAGCGGTTGGCGAAGCCTGTTGCATCGACAAGGTTCGTCGACGGCAAAATGAACACGAACTCGTCCCCTCCCCAGCGGCCGACGAAGTCCGAAGTGCGGCAGGCCTGACGCGCGACGGTCGCGACGAAGCGGAGCGCATCGTCGCCCGTCTGATGGCCAAACCCATCGTTGATCTCCTTGAAGTGATCGATGTCGGCCATGGCGACCGTGACAGGCTGCTGATAGCGGCCCGAGCGAGCGCACTCGGCCTCCATCGCCTCTTCGATATACCGACGGTTTGGCAGCCCTGTGAGCGCATCAGTACGGGCGAGCAAGTGTTCCACCCTGCTCGCGGCTTCGAGCTTCTCTGCATAGTGCCGAAGCTCATCCGGCGATGCTTCCAGATCATGGTAGAGCCGCAGGCCTTTGATGGTCGTCGCTGCTTGAGAAACCAGGGCGTGCAGGAGATCGACTTCCTGCTGTGAGAACTCTCGCTTTGTCGAGGAAGAGAACGCCGCCAGCCCGAGCGCTGTGTTCTGGAACATGATCGGGAACAAGGCCGTCGAAATAATGTGTGCGCGCACATAGTACGCGCGGAGTTGAGCGAACCTCTCCATGTGAGGCTGAAGCTCTGGCATGTCATCGAGTTCTGGAGACAGTACGTCTGACATCAGGAACGGGTGTCCCCAGCGAACGAGATCTCGGAGAAACGCGCCCTCGTCAGTCGTCTGCTTGGCAGGCTCGTGTGTCCGGCTGTCAGTTGAGCCATAGCGGCCTTGCCGGAACAGCGTGGCTGTCTCCGTGCCGGAGTAGCGCGCGATGTTCACGGCGCGTTCGGTCGCAGTATCCAGCGCATCGTTGTACAGCGTGATCATGACCCAGTCGAAGCCCGATGCTTTGGCAAGAGCTGTAGCCACGGATTCCAAGACGTGGTCCATCTCGCTCGCTTCGTTGAACGCTTTTGAGACGTCGGCTAGCGCCGTGAGCTGCTGGCGTTGGCGGGCACGCCGTTGCGTATCGATCACGTTCGCAACGAGATATGCCAGCATCGGCCGCGCGGCGATCACGAAATCGATCTGCGCCTGACTGAGCCCATTGGGCCACGGGCCGCGGACGATCAAAAGGTCAGAGTTGCTCTCATCTCCTGGCAAGGCGCTCCCCAGATGGGTGCTGGGCAGGTCCGGAATGATATCCCTCCCGCTTTGCACGATTCGCTCGGCGGCATCGAAGAGGCCGGCTGAAATCCCTGGGTTCGCAGCGAACGTCTGCCTGATGATCCAGTAGCCCTTCTGTTTGATTTCGTACGTGGTAGGGTCGTCGTCTGAACCCAATCGAACGAAGTGAGGATCTCCCGCTTGGAGGACGTACGCATCGCTGGCGCGAAGTGTCTTCGCGGCGATGTCACAGGCTTGGCGTACCTGGTCGACATCCGGGCTCGATGCCGTGGATATGCGAGAAAGTTCTGCAAGGCTTTCGAGCATGTGTTGCCCTTCTGCCGCAAGCGGGCCTGTTCCTATGATCGGCTATTGACGGACTGGCTTGAGATGACAGCTGCATCTTGGGCAATCCGACGCTAGGAGAGAGCTCCGCATAGACTAGGTGGAGACACCTAGGGGTCTTGTCGGGCGCCCACGATGCGCTGGCGGGTTGCCCAGAGCTTGTCTACCACCAGTACGATCGCGATGCCCAGCGCCGCTCCCAGGGCATCGACACCGAGGTCCTGCTCCGAAGCGGTGCGCCCGGTCACGAATGCCTGGTGTACCTCGTCGCTGGCGCCGTAGAGCACCGTGAGCGCGAAGATGACCGTCACGAGCACCCAGCTCGGGCAGCGCACTGGCCTTCGGAGGCCGCCGTTCAACGCCCAGGCGAGGAGCGTCGCGAGCGCGCCATAGAGCGCCAGGTGCGAGCCGATCGCCTCCGCCGTGCTGGCCGTGCGGCCAAGAGGCGCGGCCTGTTGCGAGAGGTAGAAGATCAGCGTCATCCAAGCGACCGCTGGAAGCCAGAACGCCCAACGCAACGGCGGCCAGCGCGAGGTCTCCTTGACCCGCGTTCGGCCCCATGCTAGCATCCCCGATAGAATCACGCGCGTTGACCTCGTGTAGGAGAGGGGTGGTTGCCCCTCTCTGTTTTCTAAACGGGCCAGAGCGGCAAACATGACCAAGATGACCAAACGAGAGCGCGTGCTGGCCGCCCTTCGAGGCGAAGAGGTCGACCGCGTGCCGGTCAGCTTCTGGGGCCATGACTTCTTGCGCGAATGGACGGCCGAAGGCCTGGCGGAGGCTATGCTCGACTCGGTTCGAACATACGAGTACGACTATCTGAAGGTGAACCCGCGCACCACGTACTTCTCCGAGGCGTGGGGGTGCCGCTACCGACCCTCTGGCGACGATGTCCATTCTCCCGAAGTCGTGAGCTGGACGCTGCACGAGGCAAGCGACCTCGATGCCGTCGAGCCGGTGGATGTGCGAGCCGGCGCATTCGGCGAACAGCTCGAGGCGCTGCGCCTCATCGGTACTGGGCTGGGCGGCGACGTACCGTTCGTCCAGACGGTGTTCTCGCCGCTCTCGGTCGTCAGCCGGATGGCGAACGGACAGGAGCCCGTCAAACGATGGATGGTGGAAGCGCCGGACGCGCTGCACAAGGCGCTCACTGCCGTGACTGAGACGCTCGCCTCGTACTCGCAGGCATGTATCGAGGCCGGCGCCGGCGGCATCTTCTTCGCGACGACAGAGTGGGGCACCCGCGACGTCTGCTCGAACGATGAGTACGACGCCTTCGGTCGCCGGTACGATGTTCGTGTACTGGAGGCGGTGCAGGGCGCACCGTTCAACGTTTTGCACGTCTGCCGGCCGAACAACATGCTCTACGACCTGCTCGATTACCCTGCAGCGGCGGTGAACTGGGCGATGCACGCTCCGGGCAACGCCTCGCTTGCTGATGCGCTGACGAAGATGGACAAAGCTGTGATGGGCGGCATCGACGAGCGTCATGCGCTGCTCACCGGCTCACCGGGCGACGTGCGTGCGCAGGCGCAGGAAGCGCTGCGTCAGACGGACGGCAGGCGCTTCCTGCTCGCGCCCGGCTGCTCGATACCGCCGCAGACGCCGCCCGGGAACATCCGCGCGGCGGTGGACGCGGCGCGGGGCGCCTGATGAGCACCCAACTGGCCCGCGAGGAGCTAAGCCGGGCGGCGGCCGGCCGGCCGAGCGCGGTCACGCTCGGCAAGTTCGACGGCGTGCACCGCGGTCATCAACACCTCGTAGGCGTGCTGCTCGAGCACGCGCGTGCGAACGACCTGGCGAGCGTCGTCGTGACGCTCCACCCGCATCCGATCACGGTGCTGCGTCCGGGGACGCTGGTCACATACCTCTGCTCACTGGAGGAGCGCGTCGCGCACCTGCGCGAGCAGGGCGTCGACCGGGTGGGCGTGCTCTCCTTCACGTCGGAGCTGGCGCAGCTTTCGTATCGAGAGTTTATGCGTCTGCTCATCGATCAGCTCGACTTGCGCCTATTGCTCGTGGGGGCAGACTTCGCCGTAGGGCGCGATCGAGCGGGCAACGTCGATGCGCTGCGGGCGCTGGGTGAGGAGCGCGGCTTTGTCGTCGAGACGCTGCCGCTGCTCACGGAGCACGACGCGAAGGTCGGCTCCGGCGCCGTGCGCGAGGCTCTCGTAGCGGGCGATATGGAGTCGGTGGCTCGTCTGTTGGGCCGGCCGTTCGCGCTACGCGGGCCCGTCGTGCGCGGCGCCGAGCGCGGGCGCACCATCGGCTTTCCCACTGCGAACATCGCGGTGGCGCCCGACCTGGCGCTGCCCAAGTTCGGCGTGTACGTCACCCGTGCCTATGTAGGTGAGAGCGCGTACGATTCGGTGACGAACATCGGGCAGAGGCCCACGTTCGACGAACAGCGGCCGACCATCGAGGTGCACGTGCTCGACTTCGACGGAGACCTGTACGAACGCGAGATGCGCATCGAGCTGCTGCACCGCCTGCGCGACGAGCAGCGCTTCTCCGGCCCCGAGGAGCTGATCGCGCAGATCCAGCGCGACGTTGCTGCGGCGCACGAGTACTTCCAGCGGGCGCAGTTATGAGCAAGCGGAGCGCGGATCTGGAGTACATCCTGCGTCGCGGCGTCATCGATATCATTCCGGAGCAAGAGTTCATCGAGGCGCTGGAGTCCGGGCGCAAGCTGCGTCTGAAGTTCGGCCTCGACCCGAGCAAGCCGGACCTGCACATCGGCCACGGCGTGCTGCTGCGCAAGCTGCGCCGGCTGCAAGACATGGGGCACCAGGTGGTGCTCATCGTGGGCGACTGGACGGCCCGGATCGGTGACCCCAGCGGGCAGTCGCTCATGCGCCCGATGCTCACCGCCGACGAGGTGCGCGCGAACGCGGAGACCTACATGCGCCAGTTCTTTCACGTCGTCGATCGGGAGAAGACAGAAATCCGCTGGCAGAGCGAGTGGTTCGACTCGTTCACGCTGGAGGACGTCGTGCGCCTCGCGGCGCGCTTTACCGTCGCGCAGATGCTCCAGCGCGAAGACTTCCGGGAGCGCTACGACGCCGGCAAGCCGCTGGGCATCCACGAGCTGTTCTACCCGCTGCTCCAGGCATACGACTCGGTCGCCATCGAGGCGGATGTGGAGTTCGGCGGCTCCGACCAGCGCTTCAACCTGCTGGTGGGGCGCGAGCTGCAGGAGGAGATGGGCCAGCGGCCGCAGGTGTGCTTCATCATGAACCTGCTCGTGGGCACGGACGGTCACCAGAAGATGAGTAAGAGCGTCCGCAACACGATTGACTTTGAGGACCCGCCGAACGAGCAGTACGGCAAGACGATGTCGCTGCCGGACAGCGCCCTCATCGAGTATCTCGAACTCGCCACGGACATCCCGGACGAGGAGCTCGAGAAAATTCGTAAACAGATCGAAGACGGAGTAAACCCGAAGGGTTTCAAGAAGAGGCTGGCTTGGGAGATCGTCGCCCAGTTCCACGGCGAAGCCGCGGCGCGGGAGGCGGAGACGGAGTTTGAGCGCAGGCACGAACGTGACGAGCTGCCCAGTGAGCCTTCCGCTGAGGAACGAATGGCCGCACAGCTCAGAGACCTCTTCGAACAAGAGGGCGGCAAGTTGCGAA
The DNA here is from genome assembly GCA_049642385.1 of Dehalococcoidia bacterium. Taxonomy (GTDB): domain Bacteria; phylum Chloroflexota; class Dehalococcoidia; order DSTF01; family RBG-16-68-14; genus JBAROU01. The sequence goes on from JBAROU010000168.1 coordinate 5,435, forward strand.
TTCGGGAGGTTTCACGCAGTTACAAAGAACTCTTGGTTCCATTTTCTCATCCCGCGGGATTGGATCTGCCAACGCTGTCAAGGATCTTGGCCGCGAGCGGGCTGGTGGCCAGTATCTCCCAAGCGCGTCGCCTTGTGCGGGAAGGGGCGATTGAGCTGAATGGAAAACGGTTGATGGATGAACACGACTACTGGTCTGATGATTTCGTAGACGGGGCTGTCATCCGCGTCGGCAAGCACCGCTTCCTCCGCATCGTAGACGCCGATATGGTGTAGGGGCGATCGCGAATCGCCCCTACATTCGTGCGTACCCCCTCGCATCACGTCTCGCTGCGTGCTACGCTGAAGTCGATAGGATTCTGGGGCAGGGGAGGAACGCGCGATGGATTCTGAGTTCCGCATCGATGTCAGCGAGGTACAGCGCAGCGTTGAGCTGGGTGAGATCGTCGCGTTGTACTTCCCCCTTCTGCGCAAGACGCTTCTGATGGACACGCGTACCAGCGGCATCGATGGGCCGATGATCAAGGTCGTGCCGATGGCGTCGTCACCGGAGGAGCGCTTCCGAGAGCTGATGCGCATGCGGCCGCGCTTTCCCAAACCGGAGAGCATCACGCTCATCCCATGGCCTAAGTACGTTGCGAGCCTGGTGCGGCTCGAGGTGTGGGACGCGATCGTGCGTCGCTACATCGAGGTGGGTCCGCCGGACATCGTGCGCCAGTGCGATGAATGTCTCCAGGAGCTCTATCGCGCGGAGCAGGAAGAGCTACGCAACGCCATCGTCGGCGAGAACTACGAGACCCTCTGGGACCGCGAAGGTTCGCACGAGGAGGCCGAAGTCGATGATGAGGACGACGACACGTAAGTCAACACGGAACCTGAGATCATGAACGGGCGACCGATCGGTCGCCCGTTTTGTTGTCCGGGAATCTCATGACTCCGACGGGCCAGAACGTGTGGCCGTCGCAAGACTATTAGGTCGGGACCTTTTCCTTCTGTTCCGACTCTTGCACGACCTTCTGGGCGACGTGGGCAGGGACTTCCTCGTAGTGGCTGAACTCGAGCGTGTAAAAGCCGCGCCCCTGCGTCATCGAGCGTACGTCGGTGGCGTAGCGCTGAATTTCGGAGAGCGGTGCATGCGCCTCAATCGTGGTGTAGGTGCCCTGGGGGTTCATGCCCAGCACCTTGCCGCGTTTGCCGTTCAGGTCGCTCAACACCTCGCCGGTGTGCGTTTCGGGTACCGTGATGCGCATCGTCATGATCGGTTCTAACAGCACAGGGTGCGCCTGCTGCGCACCCTGTTTGAGCGCCTGCGCTCCGGCGAGCTTGAACGCCATTTCAGATGAGTCGACAGGGTGTTCCTTGCCGTCGTAGAGCGTGACGCGCATGTCGACCAGCGGATAGCTGGCGAGCACACCTTCTAGCATCGCCTCGTTCGCGCCCTTCTCGACGGCTGGGATGTAGTTCTTGGGCACGGCGCCGCCCACGATCTTGTTGACGAACTCGAAGCCACTGCCGCGCGGCAAGGGCTCCAGCCTAATGGCGACTCGAGCGTACTGGCCATGGCCGCCGGTCTGCTTCTTGTGGATAAACTCCGACTGCTCCGTGGTGGTAATCGTCTCTTTGTAGGGCACCTTGGGCGTGACGAGCTCCACCTCGACGCCGAACTTGCGCTTCATGCGCTCGGCCGTCACGTCGATGTGCGCTTCGCCCAGACCCGAGAGGATCGTCTCGTGTGTATCCATCTCGCGGTGGACGCGTAGGCTGGGGTCTTCCTCCACGATGCGGGCAAGCGACGTGCCGAGCTTATCGAGGTCGGCCTTCGTCTTTGGGAAGACGGCAAGGCTGTGCGAGGCCGCCGGGAACGCGATCGCTTCGAGCTTGAGCGGCTGTTCTCGTGCGCAGAGCGTGTCGCCTGTGGCGGTGTGCGCCAGTTTGGCGACAGCGCCGATGTCACCGACGATGAGCTTCGACGTCGGTTCCTGATGCTTGCCGCGCAGATGGAAGAGCTGGCCGATACGCTCCTGGTCCTGCCGGTTGGTGTTCCAGACGTGAGAGTCGCCGCTGAGCGTGCCGGAGAAGACGCGCAGGTAGGTGAGCTTGCCAACGTATGGGTCGGCGCTGGTCTTGAACGCGAGCACGGCGAGCGGCCCGGCTGCGTCGGCCTTCAACTCGATATCGCCGCCGCCTGCATCCTCTGCGGAGACGGCGGTGCGGTCAGCCGGCGACGGCGCGAAGGCGACGAGCGTATCGAGTACGCGCGGGATCGCGATGTTCTTCGTTGCGGACGCGACGAGGATCGGTACGACGGTGCCGGAGCAGACGCCGACGCGTAGCGCGCGCTGGAGTTCGTCGGCGCTGAGCTCTGTGCCTTCGAGGTACTTATTGAGCAGAACGTCGTCCGTTTCGGCAACGACTTCGATGAGCTGCTCCCGGAACGTTGCAGCGTCGGCGCTGACGGAGTCGGGCACGTCGCCCGCTTCGGCCTTCTCGCCTCGGTACGCCCTTTGTTCAAGGAGGTCGACGACCCCTTCGAACGAGTCCTGTGAGCCGATCGGCACCTGGAGGGGGACGCAGCGCTTGCCGAACTGCTCCTGCACCTGCCTGACGGCTCCCGCGAAGTCGGCGTTCTCGCGATCGATGCGGTTGACCACGATGAGGCGCGGCAGCGAAAGCTCGTCGGCGTAGCCCCAGGCAAGGTCGGTGCCCACCTCCACGCCCGAGACGGCGTCCACGATGACGAGGGCGGCGTCGGCAGCCCTCAGGCCCTGCTTCACCTCGCCCAGGAAGTCGGCGTAGCCGGGCGTGTCAATGAGGTTAATCTTGTGGCCGTTCCATTCGCAAGGAACGATCGAGAGGCTGATGCTGATCTGGCGGTCGATCTCGTCTGCGTCGTGGTCGGAGGTAGTGTTGCCCTCGTCGATCTTTCCCAAACGGGTGATGCCGCCGGAGTCGAAGACGGCTGCCTCGGCGAGCGATGTCTTGCCGGTACCGCCGTGTCCGAGCAGTACCACATTCCGAATCCGGTCTGTTTGGTACTCCTTCATACGCTGGCGACTCCTGCCTGAAGATCACAGCGCGCTGGTCGAGCCTCGGCCCGTCCAGCGGCAGTGCGGTCGGATTGTAGCGTAGGGCAGATAGGCGGGCAAGATGCGGGGCGCGGCGGTATAGTGTGACGTGATGGACGCAACCATCGACGACGCGCTGGAGATCCTTGAGGACACCGGCCCCGAGTTCGCCGGCGGCCTCGCCAACCACGGCCCGATGGCAGCCGAGGCGTTGTGTGAGCTGGGACGTACCGACGTCGTGGTGCCGTGGGTGGAGGGCTACAGACGCCGGTTGCAGGAGCGTCCCTCGTCCCACCAGCCGATCGCGCGCGACGAGTGGCGCGAAGCGCTGGGCGACGGGAAACGTGTCGCGGACTGGACCGCCTTCTTCGAGCGCGAGCTAGCCGAGTCGCCGTGGCGCGACGTGCTGAA
>JBAROU010000169.1:0-3922 GCA_049642385.1 Dehalococcoidia bacterium
CGACGATATCGCGCGGCGCGAGCTCGGCGCGCGCGTCGTACTCCGGCATGAAGCGACGGCCTTCGCCGTCCTTGAGCAGCCCGCCTTCGCCTCGCACCGCCTCCGAAATCAGAAAGACCGGCACGCCGGGCAGGCGCAACGCCGTCGGGTGGAACTGGATGAACTCCATGTCCATCACCTCGGCGCCGGCGCGATACGCCACGGCCACGCCATCGCCCGTCGCTACGTCCGGGTTCGTGCTCACACGATAGAGCTGCCCGCAGCCGCCCGTCGCCAGCACGATCGAGCACGCCTCGAATGTCTCGCGCGTGTTCGTGCGCGTATCGAGTGTCTTGACGCCGGTCGCGCGCCCGCGCTCGAGCACGACATCCTCGACCAAGCAGTACTCTTTGATCGCAATGCGTGACATGCGCGCGAGCGACGACAGCGACAGCTCGATGTGCGCGCCAGTCGCGTCGCCTCCCGCGTGGAGGATGCGTGGCTGGCTGTGGGCGCCTTCGCGCCCCAGCGCCACCTCGCCGTCGACGCTGTCGAATGGCACGCCGAACCGCACGAGATCGTGGATGCGCTCCGCCGCCTCCGAGACAAGGATGCGCGCGGCGTCCTCGTCGACCAGGCCCGCCCCCGCCTCGATGGTGTCGCGCAGGTGCAGCTCGGCGGTGTCGCCCGGACCAACGGCGGCCGCGATGCCGCCCTGTGCGTAGCGCGTGTTGCACTCATCGATCGAGCCTTTGGTCAGGATCAGCACCGAGCCGTGCTCGCGCGCTAGCAGCGCCGCGTATAGCCCCGCGATCCCAGACCCGACGATGATGTAGTCGTAGCGCACAGCCTGACCGATCTACATTAGTGTATAGAGTACACTAACTCTAGCACAGCCTCGTGCTTTCGGTCAACGCATTGCTGCGCTCCCGCACGCCCCCTAACATGAATCCGCCATGAGTGACCTGCCGCGCATCGTCCCGGCCGCCGTGACGCCCTTCTCCGAAGGCGGCGAGCGACTGCTGCTCGACTGGATCCCGCAGCACATGGCCTACATGGAGCATCGCGGCGCGGACGGTGTGCTCTACCTGGGCACGAACGGCGAGGGCGTTTCGCTCTCCATACAGGAGCGCAAGGACGTCATCGACGCGGTGACGTCGGTTCGAGGCCGTCTGGGCGTCATCTTCGGCACGGGCTGCGCGGCCCTGCCCGAGACGATCGATCTCTCGCGCTACGCTATCGAACGCGGCGCCGACGCTGTGATGATCGTGCCGCCGTTCTACTTCAAGGACCTCGACACCGCTGGCCTGATCGCCTATTACAGCGCCGTGCTCAAGGCGCTCCCGCCCGAGCGCAAGGTGCTGCTCTACAACATCCCGGGCACGTCGGTGGTCGAGATCACGGACGAGCTCGTCGCGGCGCTTGCCGAGCGTTACCCGGAACGCTTGCTAGGACTGAAGGACACGAGCGGCCGCCTCGAACGCACGCGCGCGTTCGTCGAGCGCTTCCCGCAGCTCGCGGTGTACAACGGCTGGGACGGCAACATCGGCGAAGCGGCGCGGGCGGGCGTCATCGGCACGATCTCCGGCATCGCGAACGCCTACGCCGACCTCGTCGCCGATTGCTTTCGCGCCCACGAAGCCGGCGGCGACGTCGCGGCCGCGCAGGCGGAGCTCGACGTCGCGCGAGAGGCCATCGCCGGCCTGCCGTCGCACAGCGCGATTAAGCACTTGCTCCACATCGAGGCAGGGCTGCCCCTCACCCACGTCCGCCCTCCCCTGCGCGACCTCACGCCCGACGAAGTCGACGCTCTCTCACGCGCTGTGCGTGAGAGAGCGCACGCGTAACGCAGGGGCTACAACAGCGCGTGCTCGGGGCGCTGTGCGTAGGCGGGCAGCCGCCGATTACTCCCCTCTCACGAGGCCTTGCCCTTGGTCATGCCCTCGACTCTCACACGCTAGCTCGGTAGCTCATCCCTTCATCTATCATGATAGGTCTGTTATCAAGATAGCTATATATAACATTGACATCGTGCTTGCCAACTCCTATAATTGGAACGAGTGACTCTATGGCTAGTAAGGACCTTTATGCCGTATTAGGGATGCCGAAAGGCGCATCCGAGAAGGACATCAAGCAGGCGTATCGACGCCTCGCCCGGCAGTACCATCCCGACGTCAACCCGGGCGACAAAGCCGCCGAGTCGCACTTCAAGGAGGTCAACGCCGCCTACGAGGTGCTCTCGGACGCGGACAAGCGCACGAAGTACGACAAGTACGGCGACCAGTGGGAGCACGCCGACCAAATCGAGGAGATGCAACGACGCTCCGGCACCGCCCGCACGTTCCGCTTCGGGGACGGCGGGGTCAGCTTCGACATCAGCGACCTACGCGACCTCGGAGGACTGGGCGGCATCTTCGAGGGGGCCTTCGGCGGCGGCCAGCGGCGCGCGCCTCGTCGCAGCGCGAACGTCGAGCAACCCGTCGAGATCACCCTCGAAGAGGCATTCCACGGCACGAGCCGCACGCTTCAGCTCGCGTCGCAGGAGCCTTGCGCGGCCTGCGGCGGCAGCGGGCAGATCGCCAGCGCGACCTGCCACGTCTGCCAGGGCTCCGGCGTCGTCCTTAAACCGCGCCGCATCGAGGTGCAAGTGCCGACTGGCGTGACGACCGGCTCGCGCGTGCGCGTGGGCGGAGAGGGACAACCGGGCATCGGCGGCGGCGCGATGGGCGACCTTTACCTGGTAGTCACGGTGCGCCCGCACGCGCGCTTCGAACGCAAGGGCGCCGACCTTTACACCGACGTTGAGGTGGCACTCACCGACGCGGTCCTGGGCGCCGAAGTCGAGGTGCCGACACTCACGGGCAAGGTCGCGCTGACCGTGCCGCCGCTGACCCAGAACGGCAAGGTGTTCCGGCTCGCCAACCTGGGCATGCCGCGCCTGAAGGGCTCAGGCAGTGGCAATCTCTACGCCCGCCTGAAGGTGCGCCTGCCGGAGGAACTCGGCGAGCAGGAGAAAGCGTTGTTCGAACAGCTGAAGGCTGCGGGCGTGTGAGGACGCGGAGGTAACGGATGGTAGACGAACGCCGCGAAGAAGAACCGCTGGACAACGATCCATGCTTCGTGATGAGCGTAGCCGCGCGCATGGTGGGCATGCACGCACAGTCGCTGCGCTACTACGAGCGCCTCGGCCTCGTCGCGCCGACGCGATCGCGCGGGCAGCGCCGGCTCTACTCGCAGGCCGACATCGCCCGACTGCGCGAGATCCAGCGCCTGATCGCCGACCTGGGAGTCAACCTCGCCGGCGTAGATGTGATCTTCCGCATGCGAACGCGCATCCTGGAGCTCGAGGACGAGCTGACGTCGGTGCGCAGCCACCTCCAGCGCCTGCGGGACCGGCGGCTGCCGGCACCACGGGAGTGAGAGGATCAAAAGGATGACACTCAATATCACGATCGTCCACCCGCATTTCATCGTCCAAGCCTCTGACCGGAGATTCACAAACGCCGTGACTCATGAGGTGCTGGGTGATAGCGCCAACAAAGCAATTGTGATGCGGTGTGCCGATGCACTACTCAGCATTACATTCACGGGCATTGGGACTTTTCCGGCTGGAAGTAGCGCTCAACGAATGGACTGGTGGCTAGCAGAGAGTTTACTTGAAGCCTGCATGCCCGAACTAACGGCAGACGAAGTGCTGCGCCACATATCTGAAAGGTCGACGTCGCTTTTTGAAGAACTTCGCCATACCCTCAGACCGGAAATCAACCTACGCCATGCATTCGTTGTTGCTGGCTGGGATGTTGCGAACCCGGCAAGGCCAACCGCCCGCGCCTGGGTAATCACCAACGCCAAGAAATCAGCAGCGGGGAGCGGTGTTGAAATCAGCAATACTTTCGAGACTACAGATGAGTTTGTTGGCTTGGGCAACCGCTCACCTGTCTTC
>JBAROU010000017.1:0-3861 GCA_049642385.1 Dehalococcoidia bacterium
TTTTTGTCTTTTTAGCTTTCTTCGCGGTGGTTTTGATCGCAATTGGAATCCTGCCGCATCCGTCATTCGCCTGACGCCGCCGCTGTCAGACTGCGGGTTGAAGGTTCGATTCCTTCGCGGCTCACCAGCCTTCGCTCAATGGCATTCAACAACTTGCCGGCACAAATCCGTCGAGCCCCGGACTGGAATCGAACCGTCGAATTTGCCTCGGCGTGGTCGACCTGGTGCCTCTGGCCAGCAGCGTCGCCGCCGACGGCGGCGAATCCTCGCGTCGCTGATCATTCGGAGCGCAGCGCATTTCATGCGTCGGTTCTCGGCGCGCGGCTCGCCGGAATGAGAGCGGCCGAGAGGGCGACGACTGTGACGATCGCGAGCACGCCCGCCAGGATGGCCGGTTGCGAGGGGTCACGCCCGAGAGAAAGCGGGCGGCCGCGCGCAGGGAGCCCAGGGCGCCACCGGGAGACCGAGAGCTATTCCCGCGGCTACGAGCACACAGGCTCGGCCGAGAATCAGCGAGCGGATCCAACGGGGCGCTGCTCCGACTGCGATTCGTACTCCGATTTCGCGCGTTCGTTGAGCGACCGAAAACGCGACTTCCTTCGGACTACCACCTTGCGGGATCACGCCCGCGGCCGCCGCACGCCCGTGATCCCCGACTGATCCCGTTCTGAGCCTGTTCCGGTCCGGAAGGCCGTCACCGTCGCCGTCGTCGTCGACGGCTGCGGAGGCCGCCAAGCATCCAGTCGCGACATGCCGGCGCGTTCGAGGGCGGGACGCCACGACACGCGGTATCGGTGCTAACTTGGAGGCGCATCGCCCCGTCTAACGGAGCACGGTCGCGGGACGAGGGGGACACATGCAGTGGAGCCTCTGGCGTGACGAGTTCTGGCTCGATGGGCGGCGCGTCTTCCGAAGTCTGGTGCGCAGCCCGGAGTTCACCCTCGTGGTCGTGCTCGTGATTGGGCTCGGCATCGGAGCCACCACAGCCATCTTCAGCATCGTCAACGCGGTGCTGATCCGCCCACTTCTCCTCCGGGATCCCGATCGGCTTGTGATGCTCTTCGAGACGGCAAAAGGGGCTCCCATTCCACATTTCCCGGTCTCGCCGCCCGACTTGTTGGATTTCCAGCGCGATCAGCAGTCGTTCGAGGGGCTCGGCGCGTATCGCAGCGTCGACCTCGAGTTCGGCGGCGGCGGCTCTCCCGAGCGCATCATCGGCGCGCGCGTGACGGCGAATCTTTTTCCACTGCTCGGCGCAGAGCTGACGGGTGGCCGCTACTTCAGGCCGGAAGAGGACGCCGCCGGAGCGGGCGTCGCCATCCTCAGTCACCACGTGTGGCAGCAGCGATTCGGCGGACGCGATGTGATCGGGCAAACGGTCCTGGTCAACCGGCAACCCCACGTGATCATCGGTGTCGTGTCCGCCGACTTCCAGTTTCCGGTCCCGGGCGGAGAGTTCAACGCACAGCCAGCGGACGTTTTCGTCCCGATGGCGTTCACTGCCGCGGAGCGGGGGAGCCGCGGGATGCTCTACGACAACAGCGTCATCGGACGCCTCAAGCCTGGCGTGACGCTCGATCAGGCTCGCGCCGCACTGCCGATGCTCGTCGCCCAGACGCTCCAGGGCTATCCCGCCATGTTCCGGCCAACTGAGCTCGGGGCCCAGCTTGTGCCACTGCGCCAGGTATTGTCGGGCGATCTGCGCAAGCCGCTCGTCATGCTGCTCGGTGCGGTGACGCTCGTGCTGCTGATCGCGTGCGCGAACGTGGCCGCGCTCTTTCTCAGCCGGGCGGCGGCGCGCGAATTCGAGATGAGCGTACGGCTGGCGCTCGGCGCGAGCCAACGCCGTCTGCGGCAGATGTTATTGATCGAAGCCCTTATTTCCGCCGCGATAAGCGCCGCCGTCGGCCTCGGACTTGCCTGGTGGGCCATGCGTCTGCTGCCGTCGTACCTACCGGCGTCCGTTCGTCTGCCGGAGATCTCGATGGATGGCCGCGTGCTGGCGTTCGTTCTCGGCGTCGCGCTCGTCAGCGCACTCGTTTGCGGGCTCGCGTCAATCCTCTGGACCCGGGCGGTCGACCTCGAGCGCCGGATCAGACAGAGTTCCGGTGCGGTCACCACAGGTGGCCGCCGGCTCGTGTTGCAGAAAGGGCTCGTTGTTGCGACCGTGACGCTGTCACTGGTGCTGCTCATCAGCGCTGGTCTTCTCGTACGCAGCTTCCTTCGTCTGATGGCGGTCGATCCAGGCTTCCGATCGGACAGCGTCCTGACGATGTCCCTGACGTTGCCGGCGCCGGGGTACCCCAAGGGCGAGCAGGTGGAGGCCTTCTATCGCAATCTTATGGGGCGCCTCCGCTCTCTGCCGGGCGTGCGCGCAGCCGGCGCCGCGACAGATCTGCCGTTCGTTCAGGGTGACCGCCGGGTCTTCACGCCTGACGGCTCGCCCGTGAGCGAACCGGACGCGACGCGGCTGGTGGCGCAGACCTGGGTGCTGGGCGATTACCTGCAGGCGCTGGGTGTTCGCCTCGTCCGCGGCCGATTCTTCTCGGGTGACGATCGTCTCGGTCGGGAGCGTGTCGCCCTCGTGAGTGAATCGCTGGCGCGGCGATTCTGGCCAGGTGGCGATGCCGTCGGCAAGCGGATCAAGTGGGGCGGCCGGCAAAGCCGCGCGCCATGGCTGACCGTGGTGGGCGTGGTGGCCGATGTCCGCGAGTCGCGCCTCGATCGTGACGCGCAGATTCATATGTACACTCCCTACCTCCAAGAGCCGGTCGAGAGCATCGGCGACGAGCTCCTCGGACTGGGCAGATTACGTGAGCTGCACGTCGCGCTCTGGACGGCGAGCGATCCTCGGCTGTTCTTGGGGTCGATTCGCCGGGAGGTTCAGCACCTCGATCCGGCCCTCGCGATCGCGAGCCTGCAGCCGATGGAGCAACACCTCACGCGTGCCGCGGCGCCGCGGCGCGCGAGCACGAGCGTGCTGGTGATGTTCGCGGCGAGCGCCCTGCTGATGGTCAGCGTCGGGCTCTATGGCCTGCTCGCCTACAGCGTGGCGCAGCGACGCCGCGAGATCGGGGTCAGGTTGGCGCTGGGCGCCGAGCGGTCGCAGATGATCGGCATGGTGCTCGCGCAGGGGGCGAAGCTCGTGGCGGTGGGCCTGGCGCTCGGATTGATCGCCTCTCTGTCCGTCAGCAGCCTGCTCGAAAGCCAGTTGTACGAGATCCGCGCGCGTGACGTGTGGACGTATGCTGGCGCACCGGTCGTGCTCGCGATCGTCGCCGTGGCGGCCTGCGTCCTGCCGGCACTGCGTGCCGCGCGCGTGGACCCTATACGGGCGTTACGCCTTGATTGACTGCTGACCGTGTTGTGCCCACGTGGAGGGTGCGCTCTGCTGATGGTCGCGTCCCGTGCTCCACACTGTTCGCAGGGACACGCGGCCGTGCCCTTCGAGCGTAGGTTCACCATGGACCTGATTCTTCCAAACGAGATCCGACCTTGCCTGCAGATGGCTACCGGTGGTCGTCACTGTGTGTTTGGGACCGGCCCTGACAAGGATCGATGAGCTTGCTCAAGCGGCACGCCTGAGTTCATCGACGGCTCGCAACCAGAGGACAACGCGGTTCCAACTGGCGAAATTTAGGGCTCACCAGCCTTCGCTCTCGATTCAGGCGAAGGCTGATCCGCCGGAGCCGGCGCGAAGCGCCGCGCAGGCGGACCGTCACTGTCTATTCCGAGAGACTCCGGCTGGCAAGCCCGTTGCGCCGAGGTGCAACGCCGCCAAGTAACACCCTCGAATGTCCCGATCGAAAGTACGCTGCCGAAGACAAGGCCGGCGGGCGCGGCTGTTGCAGTTTCGGCCAT
>JBAROU010000176.1:0-7168 GCA_049642385.1 Dehalococcoidia bacterium
ACGACCTCCGCCGCGAAGGAAGACAATCCGGAGCTGATCGAGGCACGTAAGCGCGGCATTCCTGTCCTCAAGCGCGCGGAGTTTATCGCGCGGCTGACGGAGGGCCACACGTCGATCTGCGTTGCCGGCACGCACGGCAAGACGACGACGACGGGGCTGATCGCCTCGATGCTGGTGCGGGCGAATCGTTCGCCGACGTACCTCGTCGGCGGTGAAGTGCGCGACTTGGGCACGAACGCGGCGCCGGGCGACGGCGCGGAGATCGTGGTCGAGGCGGATGAGTTCGACCGGGCGTTCCTGGAGTACGAGCCGGACATTGCAGTCGTGACGAACGTAGAGCCGGACCACCTCGACATCTACGGGACGTTCGATAAGTACGCTGCTGCGTTCGCACAGTTCATGGCACAGGTGAAGGCGGGCGGCAGCGTGATCGCGTGCTCTGACAGCCCGAAGGTGCGCGAGCTACTGGCAGCGACTGCGCTACGGGCGCAGATCGAGACGTATGCGCTGGACCACGACGCCGATTGGAATGCGAAGGACATCGAGGTGCTGCAAGACGGCAGGCAAGCGTTCACGGTCTTACACAGGGGAGAAGACGCCGGCCGCTACGAGCTGGCGCTTCCGATCCGGCACAACGTATCGAACGCGCTCGCCGCGATTGTGGTCGCGCGCCGGCTTGGCCTGCCCGAATATGCCCTGCGCGAGACGCTGCGGGCCTACGCGGGCGCGAAGCGCCGCTTTGAGCGCATCGACGAGGCGAATGGCGTGGTGGTGATGGACGACTACGCCCACCATCCGACGGAGGTCGCCGACACGGTGGAGGCTGCGCGCGCGTGGTTCCCGGGACGGCGCATCGTCGCGGTGTTCCAGCCGCACACATATAGTCGCACGCAATACTTGCTGGATGAATTCAAGCGCTGCTTCCGGGGGCTGGACGAGCTGTTCGTGCTCGCCACGTATGCGGCGCGCGAGCACGAGTCGGCGGGGCTGGACGCGCGGGCGCTGGCCGACGCGATCGACGCACCGCAGGCGCGCTACGTCGCGACGTTGGAAGAGGCGGCGCAGGCGGCGGTCGAGCTGCTGCGTAAAGGCGATGTCTTCTTCACGATCGGCGCGGGCGACGTCGATGCCGTCGGGCCGCTGGTGTTGGAAGGGCTCCGGAATAAGGCTGCGAACCCGGATACCGTTGAGCGTTCGAGCGGAGGTGGCTCGAAGGCTGAACAGTCTCATGGTTCCGCGCGCCTTGTCGACGACCTCAAGGCGATTGCCGCCGTGCGGGTCGATGAGCCGCTGTCGCGCCACACGACGTTCGGCGTCGGTGGGCCGGCGGACGTGTTCGTCGTTGCGAGCGATGAAGAGCAGCTCGGACGCATCGTGCTGGCCTGTCGCGAGCACGATGCGCCGGTGTTCGTGCTCGGCTCGGGGAGCAACATCCTCGTGGGCGACGGAGGCATCCGTGGCGTGGTGATCGACAATCGGGCGCGCGCGCTGCATGGCCCGGAGCCGGACGGCCAGGGAGGCTTCGTCTTCCGGGCCGAGTCCGGCGCGAGCTTCGCAGCGGTCGCGCGCAACCTTGCCCGGGCGGGCTACGCCGGACTCGAATGGGCGAGCGGTATCCCGGGCACGCTGGGCGGCGCGGTGGTGTACAACGCCGGGGCGTACGGCGGCTGCCTGGGCGACGTGCTGCGCTCGATCAGCGTGGTAAACGGCACGGGCGCGACGAAGGAGTTGCCCGCCGACGAGCTCGACCTGGTGTACCGCGGCAGCGCGTTCACGCGCGGTCAGTTCGACAACCGCGTCGTGCTCGCCGCCGAGTTCACGCTCTGGCAGGGCGACTCGGAGGAGCTGATGCGGCGCGTGCAGGAGCTGGACGTGCGCCGGCTGTCGGCGCAGCCGCGCGGCAGGAACGCCGGCTCGATCTTCAAGAACCCGCCGGAGCATCCGGCCTGGAAGCTGATCGACGACGTGGGACTGCGCGGCCATCGCATCGGCGACGCGCAGATCTCGGACAAGCACTGCAATTTCTTCCTGAACGCCGGCGCCGCTCGTGCGTCGGACGTGAAGGCGCTGATCGATCTGGCGCGCGAACAGGTGCGCGAACGCTTCGGCGTCGAGCTGGAGCTCGAGGTCGGCCTCGTCGGGGAGGGCTTCGATGGCTGAGAAGCTGCGCCTTGGCGTGATCTTCGGAGGGCGCTCGGGCGAGCACCAGGTATCGGTCGCGTCGGCGCAGCACGTAATCGCTGCGGCCAGCGAGCGGTTCGCTGTGGTGCCGATTGGTGTGACGACGTCAGGGGCGTGGCTGACGCCTGACGAAACAGTGCAACAGCTCGAACGGCACGAGAAAGCGTTCGACAAGACGCTGACGGCCGACGAGGAGGGCATCCTCGCCCGGCCGGAGACGCTGGGCGTCCTGCAGGAGATCGACGTGGCGTTCCCGCTGATCCACGGAACGCACGGCGAGGACGGCACGCTGCAAGGGCTGCTCGAACTGGCCGGCGTGCCCTACGTGGGTGCGGGCGTCGCGGCGAGCGCAATCGGAATGGACAAGGCGCTGATGAAGCGTATGTTCCGCGACGCGGGCCTGCCGGCGGTCGAGCACATCGTCGTCCGTTCGACGCAGGGAGACGAGATCAAGGACGCTGTGGAGTCATCGATCGGGTACCCGGCGTTCGTGAAGCCGGCGAACGGTGGCAGCAGCGTCGGCATCTCGAAGGTGCGCTCGCGCGAGGACCTGGGGCCGGCGCTCTGTCTGGCGTTTCGCTACGACCGCAAGGCGCTCGTCGAGCGGGCGGTGGAGGCGCGTGAGGTGGAGTGCGCGGTGCTGGGGAACGACGACCCGGAGCCATCGCCTCTGGGTGAGGTCCGCTATACCCGAGAGTTCTACGACTACGAGGCGAAGTACCTGGACCCGAGCACGGAGCTGATCGTGCCGGCAAGGCTACCAGAAGCCAAGGTGCGTGAGATCCAGGACCTGGCTGTGCGCGGCTTTCGGGCGATCGACTGCGCCGGGATGGGCCGGATGGACTTCTTCCTCACCAAGGACGGCCAGGTCTACATCGACGAGGTGAACACCGTGCCTGGCTTCAAGCCGGACAGTATGTATCCGCAGCTCTGGCAGCACGCGGGGCTCAGCTACGCCGACCTGATCGGCAAGCTGGTCGCGCTAGCGCTGGAGCGGCATGAGGAGCAGGCCCGTGGCTAGGGATCGCACGACGAGCAGGCCCGGTTCGCAGTGGCAGCCCTTGGGTGTCAAGACCAAGCGCTCGGCGCCACAGCAGCGGGCGGTCCCGCAGCGGCACGCCGGTTCGCTGCGACGGACCGACCCGCCCCAGCGGACAGGCGTCGCGAAGCGCTGGCGTCTGCCCAGCTTGCGCCTGGACTTGCGTCTGGAAATGCCGCGCATTTCGAGGCGCTGGCGGCGCATCGGCCTCGTCGTCGCCGCGGCCTCGATTGTCGCGCTGGGCGCGGTGTCGCTGTACCAGTCGCCGCTGCTCTCGATCCGAGGGGTGAGCGTCGAAGGCAACGCGACGCTCTCGACGGAGCTGCTGACGAACGTGGCTGATCTCGACGGGCAGAGCATCGTGCGACCGGACTTCGCCGCAGCGGAGCAGCGCCTGATCGCGCTGCCGATGGTGAAGAACGCACAGATCAGCCGCGATTGGCCTACCGGCGCTCGCGTGGTCGTCGTCGAACGACGGCCGTGGGCGGTCTGGCAGGCAGGCAGCGAGCACTATGTCATCGACGACGAGGGCATCGTGCTGGACGTGCCCGCGCCGAAAGACGTACCGGTGATGGTGCAGCTGGACGGTGGCGAGCCGCTCGTGCCCGGTGACAAGGTGGACTTCGGGGCGATCGACGTCGCGCGGCGCCTGGTGCCGACTGCCGAGCGAACGCTGAGCCGTCGCGTGGTGTCGCTGGAGTTTTCGCAGGCGAGCGGGCTGACGGCCGTGCTCGCCGGCAAGGGTGGCCCGCGATTGCGGGCGACGTTCGGCGATGCGAAGGGCTACGAATTCAAGATCGCCGCCCTCTATGCGGTCCTGCGTCAGGCGGACCAGGAGGGGCGCCAGCTACGCGAAGTTGACCTGCGCTTCGGCGGCCGCGTGGCCGTACGAGCGGGAGGGAGCGAATGAGCCTGCACCTGGCCGGCGAGCAGGCGAGAAAGGAGGCCTGCCCATGAAGGGTGGTGTCTACGCTGCAATTGATGTCGGGACGACAAAGGTGTGCACGGTTGTGGGCGAGCAACAGCCGGAGCAGCCGCTGCGGATTCTGGGAGTAGGTGTCGCGAGTGCCGACGGCCTGAGCCGCGGCATGGTTGAGAACCTGCGCAACGCGGCGGAGGCGATCCGCGCCTCTGTGGAGAAGGCCGAGCGCTCCAGCGGGACACGGATCCTCTCGGCCCACGTGGGAGTCGCCGGGCCGCACATTTCGTGCCTGAACAACCGGAGCGTCGTCGCGATCCCGGACCGCGAGCGGCCGATCTCGCAGGACGACGTGATGCGCGTCGTCGACGGAGCGCGCATCGTGAGCATCCCGACGAACCGGGAGATCATCCACGCCGTGCCGCGTTCGTTCATAGTCGACGGTCACGACCACGTGTCGGACCCCGTCGGGATGTACGGACAGCGCCTGGACGTGGAGACGCATATCGTGACCGGGCTGAGCACCGTGCTCCAGAACCTGACGAAGTGCGTCGAGAGCGCGGGTGTGCAGGTCGAGGCGCTGTTCCTGTCCTCGCTCGGGAGCGCCGAGGCGGTGCTGGAAGAGGAGGAGAAGCGCGAGGGCGTCGTACTCGTCGATATCGGCGGAGGGACGACGGATGTCGCTGTGTATGTCGAAGGGAGTGTCTTCCACACGATGGTGCTGCCGGTGGGCGGCAACCACCTTACACGGGACCTCGTCGTCGGGCTGCGCTGCCCGTTCCAGACGGCGGAGGACGCCAAGGCGCTCTTCGGACACGCGCTGCCGAGTGCGATCGACCCGGAGGAGACGGTGGAGCTGGATGTCTTCGGCGAGGAGGGCCGGCGTTCGGTAGAGCGCCGGCGCATCGCCGAGATTCTGCAGGCGCGCGTCGAGGAGATCTTCGAGATGCTGATGCTGGAGGTGCGGCGCGCCGTTCACGACGACATGCTCTCGGCAGGGCTGGTTATCGTAGGCGGGACGGCGAATCTGGCGGGGATCGCAGCGCTGGCCGAGCAGGTGACCTGCCTGCCCGCACGCATCGGGAGCCCGCGCAACCTGCAGGGACTGGTCGATTCGCTGGCGGACCCGGCGTACGCCGCGAGTGTCGGGGTGCTGCAGTGGGCGGTGCACGAGCACACTTCGGGCGCCTGGCAGACGCCGCAACGTCAATCACTGGTGTCCGGCGATATCTGGGATCGCCTGACGCGCTGGGCACGAGTGCTCTTACCAGAATAAGGGGGTGACGTGACGACGATATGGGATCCCGATGACGACGAAACGCTCGCCAGGAGCCGGCGGCAGCCGGTGCTACCGGGCATGGACGATGGGGAGGACGATGGGGAGCGCCCAGACGGGCGCCCGTCCTGGCGCGTCGAACCCCCAAGGGCGGACGAGATCGAGGACGGAGCGGGGCCGCAGGCTCCCGGCATCCCCCGGCA
Organism: Dehalococcoidia bacterium; assembly: GCA_049642385.1. Lineage (GTDB taxonomy): Bacteria > Chloroflexota > Dehalococcoidia > DSTF01 > RBG-16-68-14 > JBAROU01. The sequence goes on from JBAROU010000176.1 coordinate 5,619, forward strand.
CGACGAGGAACACCGGGGCGAATTCAGGAGGGAAAGTGTGATGAGCGCAGATTACAACGGCTTGCCCCCAATCAAGGTCATCGGTGTCGGGGGCGGGGGATGCAACGCGGTCGACCGGATGATCGACCAACAGATCGCCGGCGTGGAGTTCGTGGGTGTGAACACGGACCAGCAGGCATTGGCGCGCTGTCAGGCGCCCGTGAGGCTGCGTATCGGCGACAAACTGACCAAGGGCCTGGGTGTGGGTGGGGACCCAGAGAGGGGCCACCGTGCCGCCGAGGAGAGCCGAGACGAGCTGCAGGAGGCGATCCGCGGGGCTGAGATGGTGTTTATCACTGCAGGCATGGGCGGCGGTACCGGCACCGGCGCGTCACCGCTCGTCGCAGAAGTCGCGCGCGATGCGGGCGCGCTTACCGTCGGCGTGGTAACGAAGCCTTTCCAGTTCGAGGGGAACAGGCGGCGCGCACAGGCGGAAGAAGGCGTGAACGAGCTACGCGCGCGCCTCGATACGTTGATCGCGATCCCGAACGACAGGCTGCTCGATGTCTGCGGCCCAGACGTTTCGGTGGAGGAGGCCTTTCGCCTGGCCGACGACGTCCTTCTGCAAGCGATCCAGGGCATCTCAGAGCTGATTACGCTGCCTGGCGAGATCAACCTCGACTTCGCCGACGTGCGGCGGATCATGCAAGACGCCGGTCCAGCGCTGCTCGCCATCGGGCGCGGCGCCGGCGGCGACCGCGCAGCGGAAGCGGCGCGCGCCGCGATCGCGAGCCCGCTGCTAGACGTGAGCATCGACGGGGCGATGGGCGTGCTGTTCAACGTGACCGGTTCGCGCAATCTGGGGCTGCATGAGCTGCATGCGGCGGCCCAAGTAATCAGCGAGGTGGTGTCGCCGGACGCGGAGATCATCTTCGGCACGGCTATCGACTCGAGTTTGGGCGATGAGGTGAAGGTAACGGTGATCGCCACGGGTATTCCGATGGGCCTGCGCGCGATCGCGGCTGCGGAGCCGGTGGCTGTCGGTCAGCAGCCACCGTTCGAAGAGCCGCCCGTTGTTAATCCGGCGGATACGGAGCTTCCCGCCTTCCTGCGGCGCACCGTGGTGTCGCGCTAGGGAGGTGGTGGCGACTCTGCTGCAAAGGGGGTGGTGTGTCTAGCCGGTAGGTAAGGCATCCCGGAACACCGGGAACTCGGCTGCGGGCGGCGAAGGAGATGGCGCCGCCCGCAGTCTTTTCTTTTTGGCTCAGTCTACCGTGGCCGCCATCGGCGGAAGCTAACCAGGAACATTCCGGCTGGCAGGGCGAGCATGGCAAGCACTGCCAGGGTGTGCATAGCGAACTGCTCACCGGCGCTCGGGCCGCCGCTGCCAAGCGGTGGGAGCCCCTTCACCTCAGAGGTCGGCGTTGGCGCGACCCGCGTCGGAAGCACCTGCGAGGTTCGGGTGACCTCCGGCGTGTAGGTAGGCGTGTCCGTGGGCGTGTCCGTCGGCGTGTCGGTAGGCGTGTCCGTCGGCGTGTCGGTGGGCGTGTCGGTGGGCGTGTCTGTAGGCG
>JBAROU010000186.1:0-5827 GCA_049642385.1 Dehalococcoidia bacterium
GATAATAACCGTCTCGATCCGCGAAATTCGTCCCCAGATGAGGGTCGCCTGGGCGCGGCACGAGGTCCAATGGTGAATTGCCATCGTTGCCACACCGGAACTGGAGCTGAGCCATCGGGCCCGGCACAACCTCTCCCGGGTAATTGAAGGTAAGTGGAACGCACCCAAACACGACGGCTGGTTGGTCGTCAAAGAACTGAAGGTCGATGCGCGCAACAATGTCGCATTCGCTCCAGAGGGCTTCGTCTTCAGCCGACATGGTTGGAAGGTAGTCCAGCTGATCATCGCTCCAGCGGATCTTCGCCTGAAAGGCGAAGTAGCCTCCGGGCGGCGCTTTCGTGGCGTGGACCTGGACGCTGAAGGTCGCGCCGGAGGGGTATACGCAGTAGTCCTGGATGCCGGGCGCCGTCGCGTTGCAGTCGAGCGCCATCGCGCCGCCATCTGTCCCTTCGACCGGCGTGAGCGTCAGTTGCCAGACAGCGACGAAAGACCCAAGAACGATGAGAGCTAGGGCAAGTGCTCGCCAGCGCATGTCTCGCCACCTTTGTGCTTGGCCCCCCGACAGGCGGTGCCAGTATAGCACGGCAGCCCAGGCCTGCTACGGCGCGGCCGAATCCTCGGGTGGAACGCCGTACTCTTCCGTAGCGACGTAGCCGTTGGGGCTGAGGCCAGTGAGCAGCTCACCGGCCCTTGTCGAGCCGAACTTGGCGCGCAGGGCTTCGATTGTCTCTTTGCTCACGCGCGCAGGCGGCTGCATCGGCTGCAGGCGCGACGGATCGACGCGAAGGATGTGCGTCTGGTTCTCGTCGTCGGCGACGAACGAGACGACCTTCTCGAACGCGGGGTGCGCTTCGAAGTACGGGAGCAGGCTGAGCGAGCTGAAGCCCGCGTCGTCGCCGGTAACGACGACATAGCCGATGTCGTGCTCGCGCAGCCTCGACAGTAGCTCGCGTTCGGAAAGAGCGACGTAGTAGCCCTTGATCGGGTAGCGACGGAGGTAGAGCCAGGGCGCGCCCGCGGCGTCCTGGAGCTGGTCCTCCTCCCAGCGGAAAAGCGTGCTGGCAGACTCGAGCGCGGGCGGGTTGCCCTCGAAGTCGACGCGCACGGTGGGGAGCTGCCACCACGGGTAGCGACCGCCGGTGAGCGTGTACAAATGCGAGTAGTAGAGACGCCCCGACATGACGGGCGTGCCCGGCGGAACGTGTTCGTCGATCCAGACGGCCGTCTCTCGCGCGAGCGGGTTGTCCCAGTGGTCCTGTCGCACGGAATGCGTGAAAAAGCCGGCGCGCGCGTCGACGAAGCGCGTTAGCTCCTCCACCGTGAACCACGAGAACGCGGCGACGACGAGCACGGTCGCCAGCGTCGCAGCGACGCCGGACGACAAGCGCGTTTCGAGCGTGCCGGCGAGCCATCGACCGGCGTCGATTGTCGCGCGCGCGAGGACCAGGTAGGAGAGGTAGAGCAACAGCAGGATGTCGCGCAGGTGCAGTCCGCGATTCGCGATGAACAGCGCGAAGGGCAGGTAGAGCAACAACCCCGCGACGACGAGCTGATCCTGCCGCGAGCCGCGCGCCGCTCGATAGCCAGCGTAGCACCAAGCGAGCGCGACGAGCGGCAGCGGCCAGAGCCAGTCATCGAGGATCGTCGTCACGTAGTTAGGAACGTTGTGGAGATAATCGTGGGGGAACGACCATGTCGAGTGGCGCTCGAGCCCCGTCAGGAAGACCGCACACCAGACGATGAGCACGCCACCGGCGAGCAGCCAGCGCGCGCCCGGACGCAGGCTATCGCCTCGTCGCGCCGCGGACACGACAGCCAGGCCGGGCAGCGCGGCAGCGAGCGCAGCGACGCCGAGCCAGAGAGCAGCGCGTGTCGGTTCGCCCAGGAGATAGACCTCGCCGGTGACCGCGAACACGTAGGGCCACCACCACCCCGCCGTAGCGACGAATCCCGCGCCGTACGCGAGCAGTTGCTCACGCTGGCGCGGCACCGTGTCGCCTGCGAGCAGCAACGCCACGAAGGGAAGCGGCACCCAGAGGAGCGCCGACTCCTTCGTGAGCATCGCCAAGCCGAGCGAGACGCCGGCGAGGCCCGCCCAGCGCGGCTGCCCCCGTTCGAACCCGAGGTGCAGGCAGAGTAGCGTGAGAAGCAAGAAGAACGTCTCGACGCCGTCGAGAAAAATGCTGGTGCCCATCAGCGTCAGGAACGTTGAGACCAGCGCGAGACCACCAGCGAGCAGCCCTGCGTCGCGGCCGAAGAGCCGCCAGCCGAGCAGCAGGAGCAGCGCCGCGCTGCCCAGCGCAAACAGGCGCGGCACCCAGAGTGCGTTATCGACGGAGACGCCAGCGATCGTGAAGTCGGCTGCGAGGAGCGCGGGGAAGAGCGGGCCGCGGTGGTGCACGGCCTCGCCCGTGGTGTAAGTAAACCCCTTCCCGGCCGCGATGTTCATCCCTTCGGCGACATAGAGCGACTCGTCCGAGGAGAGCGGCCCGGGCGCGGCGTTGAGCAAGGGCACCGTCAACGCGACCAGCAGCGCAAACGCCAGGCCGAGTCGCGCGGCGCTCATCAGGTTCGTCGTACCGATGGTGCGCGCTTGATACGTGGTGGAAGCAGCCATATGCTGTACCAGCGGTGGTGTTAGCCCCGCCGTTCACTCCTCCATGGGAAGTCAGTGTCATTATCTCGGGCGCGTTAGGGGTGCTGGCAGTAGGGAACTCCCTACAAGAGCGAGCGCAACCGCTGCACTAGCTTCCCGTGGGATAGCATCGACCCGCGGTCGACGATTCTATGACCGCGAATTTGCCTCGTGAGCGGCCAGAATGCCGTAGCCACGATACGGGACGTTGCGCAGGACATGGGGGTCCTCGCCAGCGGCGTCGATCTTCCGGCGCACGTTGTTTACATGCGACCGTATTACTTCCGCACCGCCCGTATCCGGAGCGTAGCCCCAGACCTCCTCGAGCAGCTCGTTCACGCCCACGAACTCGCCCGAATGTTCGATGAGGTAGCGGATGAGGCGGAACTCCGTCGGCGTTAGCGAGACCGTGGTGTTACTGCCAAAGTAGAGCTCATGGCTCGCGGCGTCCAGCGTGAGCGGGCCAGCACGCATGAGGTCGGGCGCGCGCTTGGGCCGGTCGTCGGACGCGAGCGCGCGCGTCAGCTCGCGCGCGACTTCCTCGCCGTCGAGCGGCTTCGAGACGAGGCCGTGGCGCTCGGGCCGGAAGAACGCGGGCAGCGACGCGGGCATGAGCTTCGCCGACGACGGCGCGAGCAGCAGGAGCTGCGGCGCGCAATCGCCCGCCGCGGTCGCGACCCAACGCCAGAAAGCCTCCACCTCAGGCACCGGGAGCACGCTATCGAGACACAAGAGGTCGATGCGTGACCGGATCAGCGATCGTTTTGCCTGTGGCAGCGTGCGCGCGGTGATCGGCATGTGGCCAAGCGAGATGGCGCATTGATAGACGACCCGGACGACGGTCTTGTCCGGGCTGACAACCAGAAGTTGCGCCGACGGTCCCTTCATAGTACGGCGAGGCGGATAATGCCGAGGCCTTTATAACGCCGGAGCCTCGGAGGGTGCCACCAACGTAGATTATGCCACGTCCTGTCAAGCCCTGCCGCCGTGATACACCGATCGGTATAGATGCGGCTTGCCCCAAGATAGGCCCTCTCATAGAATGCCAGCGCGATCTCTTCGTCGCCACCACGAGCCATGACTGAGCCATGCACCATCGATCTCCGTAGCGATACCGTGACCCAGCCGACGCCTGCTATGCGCGCAGCGATGGCGGAAGCTGAGCTGGGCGACGATGTCTACGGCGAGGACCCGACGGTGCGCCGCCTTGAGGCGATGGCGGCCGCGCGGATGGGCAAGGAGGCAGCGGTCTTCGTGACCAGCGGCACGATGGGCAACCTGGTGTGCCTCCTGGTGCACTGCCAGCGCGGCGACGAGGCGATCGTGGGCGACCAGGCGCACCTGCTCCATTACGAAGGCGGAGGCGCGGCCGCGTTCGGCGGCATCGAGCTGCGCACCGTCCCCAACGACGAACGCGGCATGCTGGACCTGGACGCGATCGAGGCGACGATCCGCGGTCAGAACATCCACTATCCGCGCACGGCGGTCATCTGTCTGGAGAACACGCACAACCGCTGCCACGGCGGCGTGATCACGCCCGAAGAGACAGCCGCCGTTGCAGAGATCGCGCATCGCCACGACATCGCGGTGCATTTGGACGGCGCGCGCATTTTCAACGCAGCGGTGGCGCTCGGCGCGACGCCGGCGCGCCTGACAGAGCCGGTCGATTCGGTCACGTTCTGCTTCTCGAAAGGGCTGTCGGCGCCAGTGGGTTCCATCGTTTGTGGCTCGAAGGAGTTCGTCGCCCGGGCGCGTAGAGCGCGCAAGCAGCTGGGCGGCGGGCTGCGCCAGGTTGGCGTGATTGCCGCGGCGGGGATCGTTGCACTTGAGACGATGGTGGACCGGCTGGCGGAGGACCACGAGCACGCTCGCACGCTGGCGCAAGGTCTGGCGCAGATCCCGGGTGTGCACATCGATCCTGCGCGCGTGCAGACGAACATCGTCCTCTTCGACATCGATAACGCAGCGGCGTTCCAGCGCACGCTACGCGACCTGGGTGTGCTGACGACGCCCTCCGGCACGCACGTGCGCATGGTCACTCACTACGGCGTCACCCGCGCCGACATCGACGAGGCGCTGACGCGCGTGCGGCGCGCCGCCGCGAGCGCGGCTTAGCGATGCGACTGCTCATCATCGCCTCGGTTGTACTTGGCGGCTTCTTTGCAATGTCCGCTTGCCTTCAAGCCAAGCCAGTGACGACGAGGGACATCGTCGCCAACATTCCGTGGGGCGATGAAGAACAAGCGACCTACGTCCTACTCAAAGATAACGGGAAGGACGAACTGGGTAACGGCACGCTCAGCATCGAGCGACAGGGTGACGAGTTTGAGTTTCGCTCTGAGTTTGCGAACGAGGATGCGAGCGATTCGAGCGTGATGCACGTCGACGCGGAGACTCTCAAGCCCCACACGATCCGGCGCGAGATCCACGACAAAGACGAGGCGCAGATCCTGGATGCCACATACAACACGAAGGACAAGATCCTGGAGATCGTGCAGGTCATCGACGGCAAGAGGCTACCGCGACCAGAACGCCTCGATAGAGAGCACTACTACGACAACGAGACATCGGCATTCCTCTGGCGCACGATCAATTTCAGGAAGGACTACCAGGCGTACTACTACTCCATCCTGGCGAACCAGGGCGGTGACGACCAGCTCCTGAGGCTGGAGGTCGTCGGGAAGGAGGAGATCGAGGTGCCGGCGGGCAAGTTCAATGCCTGGCGGCTGGAGATCAGCACGCCGCGCGGGCTGCAGACCGCCTGGTACACGGACACGCCGGAGCACACGCTGGTGCGCTACGACACGACTCGGAACGTGTTGGAGCTCCGGTCGATGCCGAGAGGTTCCTAGCCACTCCAGAGACAGCCGGCGCCCTGCTGCCGCGCCTCACTCTCTAACGCCGCCAGCTGATCCCGATACGTCCCGTCCTCGCGCCAGGCGAGCGCCAACCCCTCGGCGATAAGACGGGCGTCGATCGATTCGCGCGACGTCGTGAAGACGTAGCGCAGCAGCCGGTCGAACGGGTCACGTTCACGCGCGTCCGATAGCAGGAGCACGCGTTCGCCAACGAGCGCTTCGTTGCGGGCCGTCGCATCGGCGAAGCAGCGGTCGCCGAGCTCAGGCGTGTCGACACCGTAGTAGCGCACGCGTTCCTCCCGACCGCCGACGCGCACGTCGATGGTGTCACCGT
>JBAROU010000188.1:0-32632 GCA_049642385.1 Dehalococcoidia bacterium
GATAAGCCAGAACGACGTGTACCAGGGCCCGCAAGACGCGGTGAACACGTTCATCGCGTTTACGATGAACGTCGAGAAGCCGCCGTGGGACAACCCCGACATCCGCAAAGCGGCGATGTACGCCATCAACCGCCAACAGTTCATCGAAATCGTCTACCGTGGCGACGCAAAGCCGAACGGTCTGGTCAACTGGGGAACGGGCGCGTTCGCGCTTCCCGAGGACGAGCTGGATGAGCTCCAGCCGTTCGACCCGGAGCGCTCGAAGCAGCTGATCCAGGACGCCGGGTTTGACCTGCCGCTGAAGGTGAAGGTGATGTTCCCCGGCAACAGCACGATTGAGGAGCACGACCAGCACCTGCCGGTCTGGCTGGAGCAGATGAAGGCGGCCGGGTTTGATGTGCAGCAGGACGCGCAGGACTTCGGGACGTGGCTGGACAACTACACGAACAAGAACTACGACGCAAGCTTGGCCCTGAACCAAGTCTACGAAACTCCTGAGATTCCGCTCGACTTCCAGCACTCCAAGGGTCCGGCCGGCAGCAACATCTACTCGAACGGCTTGGAAGACCCGGAGGTGGACGCGGCGATCGAAGCGACGAAGAAGATCACGGACACCCAGGAGCTGGTCGACGCGATCCATGAGGTCCAGCGAATGATCTACGCCAAGGGGCCGATGTTCTTGCCGATCGTCAGTCCGTTCAGCCGGACGCTGTATTGGGACTTCGTGAAGAACTTGCCTACGGGCAGGGGAACAGCGGACCTGTTGCTCAGGCCATACATGTGGCTCGATATCTAGCAGACGGACAATGCAGGCGTACATCATTCGGCGGCTGCTGAGCGGGATCATCATCCTCCTCGTCCTGTCGCTCGTGGTGTTCGTGCTGCTCCGACTCGCGCCTGGCGACCCAGCCAAGCTCCGCTGCGGCATCGGCGCCAAACCCGCGTGTTTCGAGGCGGTCCGTGCCGAGCTGGGGCTGGATAAGCCGTTGGCTGTCCAGTACTTTTCTTGGCTGGGAGATGTCGTGACCGGCGATCTGGGTACGGCGACGTTTAGCAAGAAGCCCGTGCTCGACTCGCTCAAGCAGCGCCTGCCGGTCACAGTGGAACTGCTGATCATCACGATCCTGGTGACGGTAGTGATCGGGATCCCGTTTGGCGTGATCTCGGCGCTTTATCGCAACGGGCCGGGCGATTACTTCGTGCGGCTCACGGCTGTGTTTGGTCTGGCCGTCCCGAGTTTCTGGGTGGCGACGCTGGTGCTCATCATCCCGCTTGAGCTATGGGGGTATGCGCCACCGCTCGGGCGAACCGTCGGCTTCTTCGATGATCCTTTTGCCAATCTGCGCCAGTTCATTCCGCCCGCGCTTGTGCTCGGCTGGGCATCGGCTGCGGGGGTGATGCGACTAGCGCGTTCTTCGCTGCTTGAAGTCATGCACACGGATTACATCCGCACGGCGCGGTCGAAAGGCCTGCGTGAGCAGTCTGTTGTCAGCCGTCATGCGCTGCGCAATTCGTTGATTCCTGTTGTCACCGTGCTCGGGCTCCAGATCGCCGGCCTGCTCGGCGGAGCGGTAATCATTGAACAGATTTTTGCCCTGCCGGGCGTAGGACTGTACTTCCTCCAGGCGCTCTTTGGAAGAGACTATCCTGTGGTGCAGAGTCTTACCTTGTATGTCGGCGTCATCGTGGTGCTGATGAATCTCCTGGTCGACATCAGCTACGGGTGGCTCGATCCGCGCATCCGGTATTCATGAGGTAAGTAATGGCGCGCAACGAGGCAATCGGGGTGCTCGAGGCGGATGCCGCGGCTGCTGTCAGGCCGAAGAGGCCTCCAGTCCCTGCAGCCCTGCGAGTCATTCGCCAGAACCCGCTAGGGTTTATCGGCTTCGTGACCATCGCGGCACTCGTCTTCGTCGCGGTCTTTGCTCCCTTGATCGCTCCGTACGACGTCGGCGACATCTCGTCGGGCGTGCCGCGCGAGAACCCGTCCTGGGACCACTGGTTCGGCACCGACGGGCTGGGCCGCGACCTGTTCAGCCGGGTGGTGTTTGGAGCGCGCATCTCGCTGGCCGTCGGCTTTCTTTCGGTGGGCGGCGCCACAATTATCGCGACGGCGGCTGGCATTATCTCGGGCTACGTCGGCGGCTTCCTCGACAACATCATCCAGCGCATCGTCGACACGGCGATCGCGTTTCCTTTGCTGCTCCTGCTGCTGATCCTGGCGCAAGTGCTCGGCCCATCCTTCTGGACCGTGGTGTTGGCAGTAGGCCTCGGTATCGTTGCGCCGGTGACGCGAGTAGTGCGCGGCGCGGTCCTTTCGGAACGAAACAACCAGTATGTGGAAGCGGCGCGGGCGTTGGGAGCGTCCACGCCACGCATCCTCTTCGTCCATATCGCGCCGAACATCGTCGCGCTGGCGATCATCGTCGCGACGACGTTGCTCGGACTGGCGATCCTGGCCGAGGCGTCGCTTTCGTTCCTAGGGTTGGGCATTCCAGTGCCAAACCCGTCTTGGGGGACGGACGTTAACCTGGCGCGGCAGCAGTACCCTGTGCACATCTGGTGGGCGTTTTTCCCAGGCGCCGCGATCACGCTGACCGTGCTCGGCTTCAACCTGCTGGGCGACACATTGCGCGACGTCTTCGACCCGCGTTTGCGCGGCCGGCTCTAGATCTCGACAGCAGCGCTGATAGCACGACGCCCGGCTCGTGTCGAGCCGGGCGTAACAGTGTTGCCCCGGTAGCGCTACAGCCTATTCGCTCAGAAAGCCAGTCACCAGCCGCACGAAATCGTCACGCTTCTCGAACATGGGGAAGTGGCCGCACTCAGGCAGTATTTCGGCGCGCGAATCCTTGATGCGGGAGCGGAAGTCTTCGGCGTAGCTCGACGACACGAGGCCGTCCGATTCGCCCCAGATGATCAGCGTGGGCGCCTGGATGCGGTGGATACGGCGCTTCAGCCCACGGTCCGGGATCGGCCAGAGAAACTTGCCGGCCGCCGTCAGCGACCTCATCTGCTCGTACATCGCCTCCATCACGCCGTCGGCCCCCTCAGGAGCGCGAAACGCCTCGCGCACCGTCTCCGATAAGGGGTCGTGCCAGAGGTAGGGCAGAAGTTTGTCCGGCGTCACGGCGAAGAAGTCGAGCACCGGATCTTCGTCGCGCCAGAACCCGACCGGGTTCACCAGCACGAGGCGTCGTACGCGGTGGGAGCAGAGGGCGGCGATCTCCGCCGCCAGCATCCCGCCCAGGGAGTGACCGACGATGTGCGCGGACTCAATGCCCAACTCGTCCATCACGTCGTGGTAGTAGAGGGCGAGGTCGACGATGTCGTCGATATGCTCCAGGCCCTCAGACGGGCCGAAGCCCGGATGCCAGGGCGTGTAGACCGTAAAGCGCTCGGCGAGCATGTCCAGGTACTGGCCGTCGTTCAGGCCGCCGGAGCCGTGGAGAAAGAGGAGCGGTTCACCAGAGCCGCGCCGACCGACTTCGGCATGAATGAGACCGTCTCGGATGGATAGCGCCTGTGTCTCCATTAGGAGCCTCCTGCCGCGACGCCGACGACTTCTGGTTGAGGCTCCGTGCGCTGATTCTCGGGGAGCGGGTTGATCCACCATTCGTCTTCGTAGTCGCTCCAGAGATGTCGAACGTGCGGCATAACTTCGCGTGCGAATAGCTCTGTGTTCTTGCGCACGAGCTCCGGTGGCATACTGCCGAACTGAAGCAGCACCATCATGTGCCCGATTCGGAGCGCCTTCGCCGCCTCTTCGAGCTGCTGGCGTACCGTCTCCGGCGAGCCGGCTAGGATGTAGCCGTTTTCGATGAAGTTCTTCCACTTGAGCTCGCCGGACATCGCCTGGACGGCCTGCCTCTCAAACTGGGCGCGCAGGCCAGCCTTGACCGTCGCCATCGTGCGGTAGCCGGGCGCGTCGGCGAAGCCAGGGGCGACATGCAGACAGCGGTTGTAGAAGTACTCCGCGTGTTCCGCGTAGTCCTTCTCAGCCTGCGCGTCGCTCTCCGAGACGGCGACGAACTGGAGGAAGCCGGCTCGGTAAGGGTTTGGCTCCTTGCCCTGGCGCTCGACTTCGTCCCAGAAGCCCTTCATGACGCTCACGCCGCGCTGGTGCCCAAAGTAGCTCAGGTAGGAGTACATGTAGTCGTGCCGGGTCACCCACTCCCACGTTTCGATGCTGCCGCCCCCGGGGATCCAAATGGGCGGATGGGGCTTCTGAATGGGCTTGGGCCATGTGTTCACATAACGTAGCTGGGTGTATTTGCCGTTGAACGCGAACACCTCCGGTCGTGTCCACGCCTGCATGATCAGGTCGTGCGCCTCCTGGTATTTTTCGCGCAGGGTGGCTGGCACTGCCCCGTAGCAGAAGTTCGTATCCATCGACGTGCCCACCGGGAAGCCCGCGACGAGGCGGCCGCCGGTGAGACAGTCCAGCATGGCGAACTCCTCGGCGACGCGTGTGGGCGGGTTGTAGAGGGCGATGCTGTTGCCGAGCACGATGATCGCAGCGTCCTTGGTGCGCCGGGCGAGCGCCGCCGCCATCAGATTCGGCGAGGGCATCAGGCCGTAAGCGTTCTGGTGGTGCTCGTTGACGCATATCCCGTCGAAGCCGAGGGTGGCGGCGTACTCCAGCTCGTCCAAGTTCTCGTTATAGATCTGGTGGCCCTTAACCGGGTCGAACAGCTCGCTTGGCACGTCGACCCAGACGCTCGGGTTCTTCTCCCGAAAGTCTTCGGGCAAGAACCGGTAGGGCATGAGATGGAAAAAGTGAACCTTCATACGTTAGACCTCCGGCTTGGTTGTGGGTGGGCTAGCGGTCGCCATTATTGCATATTTCGCTCCCGCTCGCACCTTCGCGCCCAAGCCTCGCCGTGCGCGGTGGCGTGTCGACAGATCAGCCGCTATCCTCTGAGCGACCATGAAGATCTGCTTCATCATGTACCAGGGGAACATGTACTCCGGTGGGCAGGGCGTCTACCTCTACTACCTCACCCGCGAGTTGGCGCGTATGGGCCACGAGGTGCACGTGCTGGCCGGACCTCCGTACCCCGATCTGGCCGAGGGCGTCATCGGCCACAACATCGAGACGTACAGCTACTGGAGCTTCCACCACGAGAAGCAAAACTTCCTCTTCGAACGCAACCCGCTGACGCACTTCCACCCAGTGAATTTCTACGAATTCGTGTCGACGAGGATCGCGCTCTCGTCACTGCTGCTTACGTTCAGCGTACGCGCGTGGCGAAAGCTGCAAGAGCTCTCCAGGGAGCACCGCTTCGATATCGTGCACGACAACCAGACGCTGAGCTACGGCATCACGCTCATGCAGACGTCCGGCATTCCCGTCGTCGCAACGATCCACCACCCACTCACAATCGACCTTCAGAACGCTCTCCGGCAGGCCCGTAGCCCATACGAGATGATTCGCCGCACGCTCTGGTCGCCCTGGGTGATGCAGCAGCTCGTTGCAAGGCGCCTGCCGCGCGTGATCGCTGTCTCGGAGACGTCTCGCAAGGCCGTCCAGGAGGCGTTCAAGCTGGACCCCAACCGCATGCGTGTCGTCCACAACGGGATCGATACCGATACCTTTCGCCCGCTGCCTGGCGTAACGAAAGAGCGCGGCTTGCTGCTCTACGTCGGCAACTCTGAGGACCGGAACAAGGGCGCGCGCTACCTGATCGAGGCGCTCCATCTGTTAGAGAACGACCAGCGCGACTATCACCTGGCGTTCGTCGATCACGAGAAGGAGAAGCTGCGGCTCGTGCCGCGCCTCGTGCAGGAGTACGGCCTCTCATCGCGGGTGGAGTTCACCGGCCACGTGTCGACCGAAGAGCTGGTGCGCCTGTACAACCGCGCCGAGCTGGTTGTCTCGCCGTCGCTCTATGAGGGCTTCGGTTTGCCCGCCGCCGAGGCGATGTCGTGCGAAGCACCGCTCATCGCGACGACGGGTGGCGCATTCCCCGAGGTGGTTGACCACGGTGAGACGGGCTGGCTGGTGCCGCCCGGCGATGCGCCGGCGCTCGCCGACGCGATCCGGATGATGATGGACAATCCGGGCCTGCGCGCCAAGCTCAGCACGGCTGGCCGCCAGGCAGTCCTCCAGCGCTTCAACTGGCGCAAGGCCGCTGCCGAGACCCTGGCCGTGTACGAGGAGGCGCTGGGGCGCCGTACGGGCGCTCAGGAGCCTGTCGCGGTGCCATGAGCGCCCAGAACAGCGCGCCGGGCGAGCAGCGGGTCGACCCGGCGGAGTACACCGAGGAATACTATCTCACCAGCTGCGAGGGCTTCGATCTCTACCGCGAAAGCGGCGGCGACACGCTTTCGCCTCGCCTTACGCACGCCCTAGACCTCGCCTCGATCGAAACGGGCGACCGCGTGCTCGATATTGCCTGCGGCCGCGGCGAGGTGGTGCTCCACGCGGCGCGCCGCGGAGCACGCGCCTTCGGCATCGATTACGCGAGCGCCGCCGCGACGCTGGCGCGCCGGCTCCTGGGCGCTGCGCCCGATGGCCCATCGCTGCGCATGGCTGTGGCGCAGATGGACGCGACGCGCTTGGGCCTTCCAGACGCGTCCTTCGATGCGATCTTCATGCTCGACTTCGTCGAGCATGTCTACCCGCTCGAGCTCGCCAACGCGTTCGACGAGGCGCGCCGGATCCTGAAGCCGTACGGCCGGCTGGTGATCCACACCTCGCCAAACCGGCTGTTCGAGGAGGTTGTCTACGCTCGTTACGTGCGCAACGTCCACCGCGCCGTGCTGGGCGTAGCGCGCAAGATCGGCTATCGAGACAAGCTGATCAACCCGATCATGCTGGGAACAGACCCTGAGCCGCCCCGCAACGAATACGAGCGGCGGCTGCACGTCAACGAGCAGAACCCGGACGAGCTGTGCCGGCTGCTCCAAACGCACGGCTTTCAGTCGATCATGGTGAATTTCTGGGAGCCGCCGGTCGGACAGTTCTTTGACGAACGGCGTTATCAGCTGGAGCTACAGGCGCTCGACTGCATTCGCTTCTTACGGCCGTTCAGCCGCTACTGGCCGCTCAACCGCTACTTCTCCAACCATATCTGGATCACGGCCCAGCGCCCGCCCTGACGGGCCACGTTACCCGACGAGATCGATGTCGACGAGCTTCCACGTGCCGTCAATGAGGCGAAAGCGGTCGCGCAGGACGAGCGTGCCCTCTTTGCCATGGAACGTGACGACGAAGACGCGGTCGTCCCCCTCGGTCCCTCTCGGTTCGAGCTCGTAAGTATCGTAGTCCCACGTTGAGATGTCCAGGTCCATCGCTTTGCCGAAGGCGTCGTGGGTCATCAACCGGAGCGTGGCGCCAAAGTCGTTGCTGACGACGGCGTCGGCGCGGCTACGGGCGACCTCTTCGACATTGCCGGTCATGGCGATACCTCGCAGGCAGCGTAGCAGCGCGTGAGACAGCGCTCAACGGCCCGCTTGTTTGCATCTGCACGCGGGCGATATGCTAGAACACTGAGGCGAATAGGCCGTTCGACGCCTGGCTGCGGCAGGGAGGAAGATTCGTTTGCCTGATAACATCGTTACCATCGACTTTCGCCGCCACCTGCACCTGGAAGCTCAAGACTGCGTACTCGACCTCGGCTCCGGCAACGGGCGGCACACCATCGAGGCGTGCCGGTGGCCGTGCCGGATCGTTTCAGTAGACGTCTCGCAGGAGGAGCTGCGCAAAGCGCGCTACTTCCTGCGCGCGCCGTCTGGCGCCTCGCCGTTCGACCACTACCACGATCAGCGCAAGGAGGGCTTCCTGGGCTGGGCTGACTTCATCGTTGCCGACGCCCAGCACCTGCCCTTCCGCGACGGCGCCTTCGATAAGGTGATCTGCACCGAGGTGCTGGAGCACATTCCGGACGACAAGCTGGGCATCCGCGAGCTCTATCGGGTGGCGAAGGCCGGCGCGGACTTCGCGGTGAGCGTCCCTCGAAACGGGCCGGAGCGCTGGTTCTGGAGGCTGTCGTGGGAGTACTGGCACACGCCTGGGGGCCACGTCCGCATCTACCGCTCTGGCGAGATGGCTCGGTACTTGAGTGAGCAGGGCTTCTGGGTGCGCACCATCCGCTATCGGCACGCGTTCCAGAGCGTCTACTGGTTCCTGCGCTGCACGTTTGGCAAGGACAACGAGCAGAGCCTTCTGCCGCGCATGGTCATGCGCTTCATCAACTGGTATCACCGCCGCCGGCCGAGGATGGTCGAACGATTCGAGGCGACGGCGAACCTCGTCATCGGTAAGGATATGGTGCACTACGGCTCGAAGCCTGCCACGGACGGCGCGAGCGATGGCTCATTCGCGCGGCAGGAGTCGTCCGTGCGTTGAGCGCGCCTGTCTTGCGTTGTGGGGAGGGGAAAGGACGGCCGCAGCGCCGTCCTTTGAGAATTCGGCGATGAATCGTTTTCAGGCCATCGACCCCCAGGTGCTCGGCCTCCAGCCGGGCGACAGGCTGCTCGACGTCGGCTGCGGCCAGGGACGTCATCTGCTGGAGATGAGCCGGTTGCCGGGGCTCCAGATCGGCGTCGATTGGGAACGGGGCGATCTCCACAAGGCGGCCTACTGGTATCACACGATGCACCGCAACGGCGAAGTGAACGGCCGAGTGTACTTCATGCAGGGTGATGCGCCGCGATTGCCGTTCAAGGACGCGGCCTTCGACCGCGTGCTCTGCACGGAGGTGATGGAGCACGTGAGCGACGACCGTGAGGTGCTCGAGGAGCTGATCCGCGTGCTCCGACCTGGCGGCGTCATCGCGATCAGCGTACCCGACGAAAGCTCCGAGCGTATCTTGTGGAAGATATCGCCGCAGTACCGGAACTGGCCCGGTGGCCACGTCCGCATCTACCGGCGCAGTGACGTGCCCCGCATGCTGTACGAGGGCGGCGTTCGCCCGTACGCGATACGCTTCCGGCACTCACTGGAGGCGGCGTACTGGATCATTCGTCTGATGGACTCGCGCAAGATTACCGACGAAGGGCCGATCACGGCGAAGCTCGGCCGGATCCTCGGCAGCATCAGCCCGAAGCTCAGCCCCGTGCTCGACCGCGTCGATCGGGCGGGGAACTACCTCCTGCCCAAGAGCATCGTTGTCTACGGGCGGAAGGCGGAAGGCGTTCGGTGAAGATCTGTCTCCTGCAATCGCAGGGTCACATGTATTCGGGCGGGCAAGGCGTCTACCTCCACTACATCACGCGCGGCCTCGCCGAGATGGGCCACGAGGTGCACGTGATCGCCGGAGCGCCGTTCCCTACCGTTGCGCCGGGCGTGCGAATGCACAAGCTGAAGACGTTCAGCATGTGGAGCTATCTGGACAACTTCAATGAATACGCCTACCACACGCACCCTCTCCAGTACTTCCACCCCGTGAACTTCTTCGAGTTCAGCACGACGCGCTACACGCTCTCGTCACTGCTCAACATGTTCAGCTTGCGGGCGTACGAGAAGCTGAACGAATTGGAACAGGACCGCCCGTTCGACCTGATCCACGACAATCAGACGCTCGCTTACGGTGTGCTGATGATGAAGCTGCGCGGCCGTCCAGTAGTTGCCAACATTCACCACCCGCTCGCGATCGATCGGCGGAACGACCTGGCGCAGGCGAAGGGCATCCGGGCGCTCGTCTCACGAGCGTTGTGGTACCCGCGCACGATGCAGCACGTCGTTGCGGCGCGGCTCGACCGGATCATCACTGGCTCGGATGCTTCGGCCGAGTCGGTTTCCGAGGCGTTTGACCTGCCACGCGACCACATCCGCGTGATCCACGATGGCGTGGACGGCGACGTGTTTCGCCCGCTGGAGGACGTCCGGCGGGAGCCGAACAGCGTACTGTTCGTCGGCAACAGCGAGGACCGCAACAAAGGCATCCGTTACCTGCTCGAGGCGCTGCGCCTCCTGCGCGGGGAGCTGCCGTTCCACCTGACTATCGTGCACCGGCCCGCGTCGCACAATACGCCGCGGCTGGCGCAGCGATTGGGCCTGCACGGCCGCGTGACCTTCCTGGAGGGCCTGTCGACGGAGGAGCTAGTAGAGCAGTACAACCGCCACCAACTCCTCGTCTCCCCGTCGCTGTACGAGGGCTTTGGCCTGCCGGCGGCGGAGGCGCAGGCGTGCGGCACGCCCGTCGTCGCGACAAGCGCCGGCGCGCTGCAGGAGATCGTGGAGGACGGAGTGACCGGCATCGTCGTACCGCCCGGCGATGTGACGCCGCTGGCAGCCGCGATTCGTTCGCTGCTGGAGAATCCGGCGCGTTGCCGCGCAATGGGCGCTGCGGGCGCTCGCCGACTGCGAGAGCGGTTCAGCTGGCGTCGTACGACCGAAGAGACGCTAGAGCTGTATAACGAAGTCATTCGCGGATACGGGCGCAGCGTGATATCGCCGCCGCTGCGTGCGCGGGAACTGGAGCCGACGTCGTGAAGGTCTGCTTCTTGCTTCATCAGGGGAACATGTTCTCCGGCGGGCAAGGCGTGTATCTCTACTACATGACGCGCGAGCTGGCGCGCATGGGCCACGAGGTACATGCCATCGTTGGCGCGCCGTACCCGAAGCTGGCGCCGGAGGTGCAGCTCCATCCGCTGAAGCAATACTCGATCTGGAGCATGATGGACGAGTACGACGAGCATGTCTACCGCACGCACCCGCTCGCGTACCTCAATCCATTGAATTTCTACGAGTTCGCGTCGACGCGTGTCACGCTCAGCGCGCTGCTCAATATGGTCAGCCTGCGCGCCTACGCCAAGCTAAACGAGCTCGAGCGTGACAGGCCGTTCGACCTGATCCACGACAACCAGGTGCTCGGTTACGGGACGTGGCTGATGAAGCTGCGCGGCCGGCCCATCGTCGCTAACGTGCACCACCCGCTGTCGATCGACCGTGACAATGAGCTGCTCCAGGCGAGGACGGTCGCAAAGCGAGTCTCACGGCTCATCTGGTTTCCGTGGGTGATGCAGGGCTGGGTGGCCCGCCGCGTCGACAAGGTGATCACCGGCTCGGAAAGCTCGGCGGCCTCGGTGGCCGAGGCGCTCGGCCTGCCACGAGAGCACATTCGTGTGATCTACGACGGCGTCGATGAGGACATCTACCGCCCGCTCGACAACGCCGTGCACGAGCCAAACAGCCTGCTCTTCGTCGGGCGCGCGGAGGACAAGAACAAAGGCTTTCGTTACCTGCTAGATGCGCTCCAGCGCCTCGATGGCCATGTGCCCTACCACCTGATCGTCGTCCAGCCGCCGCGCTCGAACGAGGCGGCGCACCGCGTCCAGGAGCTGGGGCTCCAGGGGCGCTTCACCTACCTCGAAGGCCTGAGCGCCGAGGAGCTGGTACGCACCTATAACGGCGTCCAGGTGCACGTCTCGCCCTCGCTGTACGAAGGCTTCGGGCTGCCGGCCGCCGAAGCGCAGGCGTGCGGCACGCCCGTCGTGACGACGAGCGCGGGCGCCCTGCGCGAGATCGTTGACGACGGCGTGAGCGGCCTGGTCGTGCCACCTGGCGAAGCCGCGCCCCTGGCCGACGCGCTGCGCACGCTGTTGGAAGACCCGGCCCGCTGTCGCGCGATGGGCGCGGCGGGATCGCGCCGCATCCGGGAACGCTTTACCTGGCGGCGCACTGCGGAGGAGACGGTGGCGCTCTACCGCGAGGTGCTGCGCTGTGATGAACGCAGTGAGCGCTCGCTGGAGCCGATTGGGTGAGACTCTGCTTCCTGCTCTGTCAGGGGAACATGTACTCGGGCGGTCAGGGCATCTACCTCTACTACGTCACGCGCGAGCTGGCGCGCATGGGGCACGAGGTCGAGGCGATCGTCGGGCCGCCGTATCCACAGCTCGATGAGGGTGTCCGGCTGCACAAGGTGCCGACGTACAGCCGCTACTGGCTCGAGGACACCGGCCGGCGCTCCCTGCCCAGCGCCCACCCGCTCGATGCATTCCAGCCGCTGAACTTCTACGAGTTGGCAACGACGATGTCCGGCATGTTCTCTGTGATGGCGGCGTTCAGTGTGCGGGCTTACGAGAAGTTTCGAGAGCTGACGGAGGAACGCAGCTACGATGTCGTGCATGACAACCAGGTGCTCGGCTACGGGACACTGCTGATCAAGAACGCCGGTATCCCAGTCGTCGCGACGATCCACCACCCGCTCAGCGTCGACAGGCGCAACCGCATCCTCGAAGCGCGGTCGCTCCTCAAGAAGGCGAAGGCGGCGGCGTTCTTCCCGTTCTTCATGCAAGAGATCGTCGCCCGTCGCCTCGACCGCATCATCTCCGTCTCGACGAAGGCTGCGCGCTCCGTGCGGGCTGCCTTCGGTCTTCGTGAGGAGCAGGTGACGGTCGTAGAGAACGGCGTCGACGCCGAGCAGTGCCGCCCGCTGCCGGATGTCGAGCGGGACCCCCGGTTGATCGTGTTCGTCGGCAACTCTGAGGACGAGAACAAGGGCGTCCGTCATTTGATCGAAGCGCTGGCGATGCTGGGTGACGAGCGCTGGGAGCTCGCCGTCGTCGACGACCGCGACCGGCTGCACCTGCTGCCGCGTCTCGCGTTCGAGCACCGCGTTTCATCGATTTCCTACACAGGGCGGCTCTCCTCCGAAGAGCTGGTGCGGCTGTACAATCGGGCTGGAATGATCGTCGCACCGTCGCTCTACGAGGGGTTCGGCCTGCCTGCGGCAGAGGCGATGGCCTGCGCTACGCCGGTGGTCGCCACGCCTGTCGGCGCCCACGAGGAGCTCGTGCGCGACGGAGAAACGGGGCTGCTGGTACCGCCGGGCGATTCGGGTGCGCTGGCACAGGCGATCCAGTGCCTGCTCTCGAACCCCGATCTTGGCCGGCGTATGGGCGCGGCGGGCCGCGATCGGGTCGTCCGCCGCTTTACGTGGCGTCGCGCCGCCACCGAGCTTGTCGATGTCTACCAGGACGTACTGGCGAAACGCGCAGGGCGCTCGTGAAGGTCTGCTTCCTGCTGCATCAAGGAAACATGTACTCGGGCGGGCAGGGCGTCTACGTGCATCACGTCACGAAGGAGATGGCCGCGCTGGGCAACGAGGTGCATGTGATCGCTGGCCCCCCGTATCCGGAGCTGGCCGAGGGCGTCGTCCTGCACAGGGTGCAGAACTACAGCGTCTACCGCCTCTTCGAAACGCGCAGAGCGTTCTTCTATGGGCGGCCGCTCTACAAGTTCTTCCACCCGGTCAACTTCTACGAGCTGGCTAGCAGCATCGGCGGGATGTTCTCGGTGATGACAGCGTTCAGCTTCCGCGCCTATGATAAATTGCACGAGCTTGCGCCGTCGCACCGGTTCGACATCGTCCATGATGTGCAGGGTCTGGGCTACGGCGTTCTGCTGATCAAGGCGAATGGCTGGCCCGTCGTCGCGAACATCCACCACCCCCTGCAGGTTGACCGCATGAACAGCATGCGCCAGGCGAGGCGCGTCGGCGAGAAGATCCGCTGGGCCAAGTTCTACCCGTTCTTCATGCAGGAGATCGTCGCGCGGCGCGTCGACCGGATCATCACCGGCTCCGGCAACTCTGCCGAATCGATCGGGCGCGAGTTCGGCCTGGCGCCTGAGCAGGTGGACGTGATCTACGACGGCGTCGATACGGAAGCGTTCCGTCCGCTGGAGCTGCCCAAACGCCCCAACAGCATCCTCTACGTGGGCAACTCCGACGACCGCAACAAGGGCGCCCGCTACCTGATCGAGGCGCTCGGGCAGCTCAAAGACCGGTTGGACTTCCACCTGACCGTGGTTGACCGCCCTACAGCCGAGATGGTGCCGAGGCTCGCGCGCGAACTGGGCATCGAAGACCGCGTCACGCTCGCTGGTCGCGTCAGCCACGAGGAGCTGGTGCGGCTCTACAACGAGTCGCAGCTCCTCGCCTCGCCGTCCCTCTACGAAGGCTTCGGTCTGCCCGCGGCCGAGGCGATGGCGTGCGGCACGCCCGTCATTGCGACGACGGCGGGGGCGTTCCCCGAGGTGATCGAGGACGGGACGAGCGGCGTGCTCGTTTCGCCGGGCGACGCCCACGTCCTAGCGAACGCTATCGAGCAGGTGATGCGAGATTCAGGGCTGCGGCGTCGATTGGGGCAAGAGGGACGGCGGCGCATCAGCGACCACTTCTCGTGGCGGGAGACCGCTACGCGCACCCTGGCGCTCTACCAGCAGGTGCGCTTACACCCCACGAAAGACTAGTCGTCGGCGGGCGGCTCGATGGGTGTGGCGATAAGCGCGCGCCCGATCCAGAAGGCGACGTAGAGGCCGCCCAGGAAGCCGCCTGTGACCGGCAACGCCAGTGCCCAATAGCTCCGCCGCATGACCCCGGCCAGGAACACCAGGGCGGCCGCGATCGTCATGGCGCAGATGATCATACCGTAGAAGTGCGAACGTTCAGCTCCCATACAATACCAACTCCCTAAGGGGAATCCAGGCCGTTGGCCCGTTCTTGAGTAGTGTAGGCACGCGGCGCGTGAGTGTCAAACAGGGCAATCGCCTACGCCGTTAGCTCCTCGCCGCCGTCGATGCCGATCACGTTGCCCGTCATCCAGCCTAGTCGTTCGTCGGCTAGGACGGCAATGGCTCGTGCGACGTCGGCCGTCGTCGTCGTGCGACCGGAAGGATTGCGCTCTTGCGCGCGGGCGTGCAGGTTCGGGCCTTCCGGGATGCGACGCAGCGCGGGTGTGTCCGTGACGCCGGCGCGAATCGCGTTCGCGCGCACGCCCAGCGGCGCCATCTCGAACGCGATCTGGCGGATGTGCGATTCCAAGGCCGCTTTCGCCGCCGAGACCGCGCCGTAGGACTCGATCACGCGCGTCGAGCCGGCGCTGGTCATCGCGAAGATACGGCTGCCCTTGCGCAGCAGGTTGCGGCTGGCGAGGTCCTGCGTCCAGTAAACGAGGCTGTGCGCCATCACGTCGAGCGTCATCTCCATCTGCTTCTGGCTCAGCGTGCTTTTGGGCGTCTCGCCGAAATACGGTTGCAGCGTGCCGAACGCGAGCGAGTGAAGCAGCACCCGCACGTAGGCCTCGCCGCCGCCCTGGGAAAAGCGCTCCTGGATCGCGTCGACGACAGTGGCGCGCTTGCTGGCGTCGGCGGCATTCACATTGAAGAACATCGCCTCTTGCCCCGCCGAACGGATCTCGTCCTGGATGCGCTCGGCGTTGGGAAGCGTTGCGCGTAGATCGAGGTGGACGCCGACGATGTTGTAGCCGCTGCGCGCTAGCTCCAGCGAGGTCGCCTCGCCGAAGCCACTGGACGCGCCTAGAATGAGGGCCCAGTCGTTACCCATAGCGCCGAACTCCTTTCGGGTGAGAACTCAGAACCCAGCCTAGCGAGACGCAGGCGCAGGCTCAAAGGGGCAGGAATAGCTGCCTAGTCCTCCCGCAGTATGCCGTCCGTTGTCAGGAGGCGCTGGCGGAACGACGCGACAGTCGCATCGTCGCCTTCCAGCGCGGCGCGGACGGCATGGTAAAGCTGCTCGGTCGTCGCGACGCAGTAGCGCATGCTCTCTGCAGCGACGCGGAGCGCGTCCTGGTACGGCGCAGGGCGTTCGGACGGCTCCTGCGTGCGGTGGCCGTTGATGATCAGCAAGCCGCGCTTCGTCTTACCGGCCGCGATCGCCTCCTCCAGCCGCTTGCGCAGCCGGTAGTGACTGTCCAGGCCCACGACGTCGTCGCTTGCGTCGACTTCGAACGGCATCATCTCGCGCTGGCCGACGCCCTGCTCCAGCCACGCCTCCGCCGGCGCATCGATGTCGTCCGGCACGATGCGAAAGCCGAGTAGCGCCAGCGCCGCGCGCACGGGCTCCTCAAGACCGTACTTGCCGATCTGCCAGAGCAGCCTCCGGTGCCGTTCCAGCTCGTCGAGTGCTGTTTGGCTCTCCGCTAGCGCCTCACGCGCCTGCTCGACCTGGCCGGTCGTCTCGGCGAACGCTGCCTGGCGTTCGTTTAGACCGGGCAAATCGTAGCGGCTCAGCCACGACGGTGGTTTGCCCTGCGCGGAGATGCGCAGGGCCTGACGGATGCCCTCCTGGATCGCGTTCGAGAATGCGTAGCGTTGATCTCCTGTGGGCACGCGCGTTGGTGGTGGGAGGAAGACGGCGCGGCCGCGCTCGAGCGCCAGCTCGACGGCCACTGCCGCGCCACCGGTGCTACGGGCGAAGACACGCGCCGCACCCGCGAAGCCCGCCGTGTCGTCGGCGAAGTACGCGTGATAGGTGAGCTTACTGCGAAATTGGGCGACGAACGGCCCGAACGGATGGTCGTGCTCTGTCGACATGATCTCCGTCCCGTATCCACGACGGAGCAGGGGAGCGCCGTAGCGCAGACCGGGCGGCGCCGGCAGCCAGAAGTACCGGTCGCAGCCAGCGAAGCCCGCGACCTGCTGGTGTACGGTGTTGGGATACGCGAAGCAGACGACCAGACCGTCATGCGCGAGCAGCCGTGCCGCCTCGTCCTGGCGGTCTTGCAGCAAATCGCCGAGCGCGATCGCATCGGTTGCAGTCGGCGCGTTGACCACGCGTTCGTCGGAGCGCGTCTTATGCTCGACTTCGCCGGAGACGACCTCGTGGATGAGCTTCGAAAGTGCGCGAGGGTCGACGACGAGCGCGTCGTAGTCGAAGAACGACGGCGCGTTTGCGAAGGTAGCGTTGTCGACCTGGGGGCCGGGCATTGGGACGCCCAACGAGAGGATGCGCATGGTCTGCCTCAGCCGTCCAAATCGAGCGAGCGCAGGTAGCTGCGGAATTCGGGGCCGATGTCGTCGCGCAAGAGCGCCAGCTCGACCGATGCCTTGAGCAGCCCGAGCGGCCGCCCCGTATCGTAGCGCCGGCCCTGGAAGCGGTAGGCGAACATCGGTTGATCCTGGCGCAGCAACGCGAGCGCGTCCGTGATCTGAAGCTCGCCCGCCGCGCCCGGCTGCGTCTTCTCGATCGCGCCGAAGATCTCCGGCGTGAGCACATAGCGGCCGACGATACCCAGGTTCGAAGGAGCATCTTCCGGCTTCGGCTTCTCCACGAGCCCTCGAACGCGGTAGACGCCTTCACTTACCGGCTCGCCATCCACAATGCCGTAACTGGAGATCTCCTGCGGCGGTACCTCCTCCACCGCCAGGACGCAGCCGCCGTGCGCTTCGTAGACATCGATGAGCTGGCGGGCAGCGGGCACGTCGGAGACGATGACGTCGTCCGGGAAGAACAGCACGAACGGCTCGTCTCCAACCACGTGGCGAACTGTGAGCACCGCATCACCGATGCCTCGTTGCTCCTTCTGCCGTACGTAGACCACCTGCGCCAGATCGGCGATGCGCCTGATCTCCTCGAGCCGAGCGTGGTCGCCCTTCTCCAACAGCGTTCGCTCCAGCTCCAGCGATCGGTCGAAGTGATCTTCAACCGCTCGCTTGCCGGACGACGTGACGATAATGACCTGCTCCAAACCCGACCAGGCGGCCTCCTCCACGGTGTACTGGATGATCGGCTTGTCGATGATGGGGAGCGTCTCTTTGGGCTGCGCTTTTGTAGCGGGAAGGAGCCGCGTGCCGTAGCCGGCGGCGAGGATGACAGCCTTACGAACGCTCACGGGTCGAGGCTCCGATACGAGACGTCATGGGTCGCCCAATTCTAACCAGCGCATATGCCAGCAGCAACTGAACGCGCTTATGGCGTGAGAGCCGTACCTAGTGTCGGCGTTGCGCTCGGGGTGGGCGAGCCTGTTGCCACCGGCGCTGGTTCGACGAGCACGTCGGCCAGCGGGAAGCTCCGCACCTCGGACGTAAGGCCGTCAGAGACGTACACGCGGTCGTCGAGGCCGAGCGTGATGCCCACAGGGCGGGATGTGATGTCCTGGGGCACCAGGTGCCAGGCGCCGAGCCACCTGCCGTCAACGCCGTACACGATGACTTCGCCGTTTGCCGGGTCGGTCGCCAGGATCGTGCCGTCCTCGAGGGCGACGATGTAGGCGCGGTCGGTGACGCCGCGGCTACCCCACGATCCAATGCGGAACTCGCTCACGTAGGCGAAGTTCGCATCGAAGTGCTGGACGCGCCGGTTCCAGTAGTCTGCGACGTAGATGTCGCCGTCCGGCGCGATGCTGATGCTGCTCGGCTCGTCGAACTGCGCAGGGCCGGTGCCGGCCTGCCCGAACGTTTCGAGGAGCTGGCCGTCCGGCGTGTATTTGACGATGCGCTTGTTGCCGGTATCGACGACGAAGAGATTGCCCACGCTATCGATGGCGAGATCGCGCGGACCGAAGAGGGTTTCGTTCGTTCCCCACGTGGCGACGAACTTGAGATCTGCGTCGAACTTCTGGATGCGATAGTTCCAGGTGTCTGCGACGTAGACGTTACCGTCGTCGTCGATCGCGATGCCCCACGGACCATCGTCGATTTCGTAATCGGGATTGCGCGGATTGCCGAACTGGCCCGGACCACTTCCGGGTTCGCCCACGGCCGCGAGGAACGTCCCATCCGGCGCGAACTTCTCGATGCGCTGGTTCAGCGTGTCGGCGACGTAGATGTTGCCTTCGGCATCTGTCGTCAGGCCAGCGGGCTGCATGAACTGGCCGTCGCCCTTGCCTGGCTCGCCGATGACGCTCTGGCTGTCCTCAGGGATCGTGCCCTCCACCTGAGGCGTCTGCGTGGGCACCGCCTCGATCGGCTCGTCGCCGAAGAAGTACGCCACACGGTCAGGCGTCTCCGTCTCGTCGCCGGGGACAAGCCGGTCGATGAAGTAGCTACGCCAGGTGGGGATATAGGCGCCGCTGAAGACCTTGCCTAAGAAGCTGAGTGGCTCGATCCCGCGGTACCTATCGTGGAACCACCACATGTGGCGGTACTCTTGCGAGAACGCCACCTTGTCTGCGTAGTTCTGCTCGATCTGGTCCCGGTTGGAAATGTCGATCAGCGCGACGCTGTTGGGCTCCGGTACATAGCTCTCGACCGAGGCGAGCGGGCCGGAATTATAGTTGCGCAGGTACCACGGCAAGGGCCAGACGTTGATGCTATTGTCGTACACAATGTGCATACTCTTGCCCAGTCCGGTTTGGTCAGCGTAGGCCTCGATTTCCGCCATGATCTTGTCGAGGTCGGGAGATCCTTGGGCGTAGATGAGCAGCTCCGGTGGTGCGCCACCCGGTCCCGCGTCCGTATACGCCGGGCCCTGGTCGTAGTTGGCGTTGACGCTGGCGCGGATGGTGAACACGCCGAGCGCCGCGACGAGCGCAATCACCGCAACCTGGCCGGCGAGCTGCCACGAGCCGTAACGCAGCGCGCCAAGCACCGCGATCGCCGCCGCAACTACGAAGAGCCACGCGAGCACCCCCGCGCCGGACGCTGGCCCTGCCGCTTGGAAGATGGCCGCTGCGATGAGCGCGCAAGCTGCGGCAATCGCAACCGGGATCAACGGATGAAGCGCGAAGCCTGCGGAAGGTGGTGCGGGAGCCGGCGCAGGCGCGGGCGCAGGCTCGGTGGTTGAGGCGCGACGTCGGCGGCGCCTCGGCTCGGTGGGCTCCATAGGGGGCGCACGTAACGCGTTGTATGCGTTCACCTGCGCCCAGAGCGCCTCGCAGATGTCGTTCAGGATGCGCGCGGCCAGGAGCGCGAGCGGAAGAGCGAGGTGCATACTGAGCCAGGGCATCTTCTCTCCCGCGACGGTGATGGCGTAGAATATCGCCAACGTCCAGTAGATGAGGAACTTGAGGACCTGGTCCATCGGCAGTAAGAAGATCACGCCGATCGCCGTGATGAAGGCGAGGTGGATGTGTGCCCCTCCGATGAGCGGGAAGTCTTGCGGCATGATGCTGAACGCGAAGATCAGGATGATCGCAGAACCGGCGAGGAAACTGTGCTCAAGCCGGCCTCGGAAGGCGTAATAGAGCGTGCCGCCCAACCCGACGACCATTGGTAGGAACTCGTATACGGGCACGAACATGAAATAGTAATAGTTCGGCTGGTTGCCGCGGCGCACAAGCTGCTGATCGAGCCAGTAGTCCAGCGATCCCCAGATGCCGGTCCAGAAACCGCCCGCATCCGTGCCGGAGCCCGTCCAGAAGTGACCGTTGATCGGGTTCCAGATGTCGCCGCCGTTCGCGAAGAACGTTGTGTAGAGGAGGAAAAACGGGATGTAAAAGATGGCGGCTGATCTCGCCCAGACGCGGGAGTTCCACATCAGCCCGATCGCTGCCGTGGCGGCGATGGCGGCAAACACGCTCGTGCGCATCAGCGCACCCTCGCCCATGTACGTGCCCTGGCCGATGAACGGCACCTCCTGGATCGCCGCAGCGAACTGGGGCAGGGCGAATGTGCCCAAGATAATCATCAAGTGCCCTGACGGCGGCATCGTCGTCAGTGACCAGCGCTTGCGTGATTCTTCCAGCAGCGGCCAAAACGCGGCGATCAGCCAGCCGAGCGGGATGAGTACTGCGTACGCCAGCGCCGCCTCGATCGGTTTGAACGTGCGAGAGGCGCTGAGCTGTGCGTAGAGGTCCTGCGCCAGCTGGATCTCCAGGTAGACCAGGAAGATCCCGGTCGTCATGTAGGTGACTTCCTTCGTCGCGAAGCCGAGCATCAGAAGCGCAGGGATGCCGTAGAGGTAGCCCTCCTTCAGGTCCTTCATGTAGCGAAGCATGAGGATCGCGATGCCCAGTGTGTAGACCGCGATGTAGATGTCGTTGCGAGCGAAGCGGCTGAGGTAGAGCAAGATCGGCGAGAACGCGATCAGCGCTGCGGCGATGAACGCGCCCGTCCTCCCCAGGAAGCCACGTAGAAAGAATGGCATCCCAACGAGCGCCGTGCCGAACAGCGCCGGAACCAGGCGGCCGGTGAAGTCGGTGTCACCGAAGATTTTGAAGACCCCGGCCGTGAGGAAGATCTGGAACGGGCCGTGATACGTAGGGTCGTGGGAGTAGGTACCCCAGTCGCGAAGAGATCCCAGGCCATCCTCGAAGATGGACGTGCCTTTTCCGGCCAGCAGCCAGCTGTACCACACGTGGATGCTCTCATCATGGTGGATCGCTCGCCCGCCGAGACCCACCAGGCGCAGCACGAGGCCAAGCATCATGATTCCGACGATGAGGCTGACTTCCCAGTTGCGCGCGACGAAGGAGGTGAGCTGGCCGCGGTCCATTTGC
This sequence comes from Dehalococcoidia bacterium, assembly GCA_049642385.1. Taxonomy (GTDB): domain Bacteria; phylum Chloroflexota; class Dehalococcoidia; order DSTF01; family RBG-16-68-14; genus JBAROU01. Next base: position 21,130 of record JBAROU010000188.1, read on the forward strand.
CGTTCGGACCAGTAGGTGCGGAGTCGGCCTGCAGTCGTCGTCATGCGTCTACCCGCGTGTGGCCGCCCCCAAGGCAGCGCTGTTGACGCGATAGACCGCGACATCGCCTTGCATGAAGACCTGCTCGAAGAGATCGCTGAACTGCTCGACCGTTACCTGGCCGTATGCGGTGCGTTCGACGGGGCTGAGGAACACGTACTTCACGTGGTATTTCTCAAGCACTGATCTTACCTGATCTAGATCGGTGCTGGTGTACAGCGTCTGAAGGTCTTCCGGCCGGCCGATCTGCTCCTTGTCATCGCCGTGCCACTGCCGTTCATGGCCCATCCAGCCCAGGATCGTGGGCAGCCCGGTCGCGCCGGCGACCCGGCTCTTGTCGTCCTGATAGGAATCGCCCACCGCCTGGGCGACCACGGGCTGACCGCCCTGGTTGCGTAGCCACTCGATTGCTGCGAACTCGTCCGGGTTCGATCGCTTGAGGTAGTCTAGGCCATCGAGGGTTCTGAGCGGGTTATTGAAGTTGTTCGTGCGCTCGAAGCTGGCAAGCACGGGGTAGGTAAACGCTGCGAGCAACACAGCAACGATCGCCCCGCTCCACGCTGCTCGCCAGGACAGGGCTCCGCTCGAGGTCGCCGCCGCCTCCGCGCCGGCGTCGCTCGCGCGCCAGAGCAGCACGAGAGCGCTGCTGACGGCGAAGAACAGCCCCGCGCCCATGATCGCTGCGATGATCACCAGCAGCGCCGGCGTGTCGTGGACGATGACGATGCCGGCGATCGCCCCGGCCAACGTGGTCGCAACAACCGCGAGCTCGCCCCACGACCAGCCGCCCAGCGACGGCTCGAACACGACGTTGCGTGGCATTGAGAGAGCGGGCATTCGGAAGCTGCTCGCCAGCTCGTACAAAACGAAACCACCGGCGATGCTGAGCAGCAGCCACGCCTGATAGTAGAGCTTGAAGACGGTATTCATGCGGCTATTGAAGCCATCCTGAATGAAGAAGAACTCCGATCCCAGGATGAGCAGCGCCGCCGTGGCCGCGAGCGCGAGCGCATAAACGTGACTGAGACGCTTCTCTCGCTCATGCTGGGCGGCGGCGACCTCGTGGACGAGCGCGAGTATGAGCAGCCCAAGCGACGCGCCTACGAACAGCACCGTGAACCATGCGAACCCGCGGTCGCCGATGCGCGTCCAAAGGCCGGCCTCCGCCTCGTTCAGCCGGATGCCCTTCGGCAACGCGTCCAAGATCTTCGCGAAGCCGTCCCAGACGACCCAGAGGCCCAGGAGCGTAACGGCCGGCGCCAGCGACCACAGCACCGCCTGTAGTGTCACATGTTGCTTGCCTTGGCTCAGTCGCCAGACGGCGTAGGGCAGCACGAGCAGCGCGAACGGCCCCCAGACCAGGAGCGCGTGGAACAACCGCGTGCCGCCGCGCCAGTCGGCGGTAAAGCCGGCGGCCTGACTATCGAAGCCACCAAAGAAGAACGGAGTGTACGCCAGGAACGCCGCGATGAAGAGCGGCAGCACGAATCCCAGCGTGTCAACCAGTGTCCACCACGACCAGCGTTCGGCATTCAGGCGGTTGTGGACCAGCGCGACGAGAAACAGCACAAACGCGATCGTTGGCATGTCCCAGGTGTTGATGAACGCCAGCGCGCCCAGCATGATCGCGAGCGCTGGCAACCAGAGCGGCCGCTCGAGCCAGTAGACGAGGTCGAGCGGGCTCTCGGAGCGTAACAGCGCGAGTGCTCCACCGAGGGCCAGCAGGATGAAAGGAATCGACATAACGTGTGGATGCATGTCGCCGAGCAGGAAGCTGAAGAAGGGAAATTCGTGGATACCCCAGAGGCCGTCTGAGACTTGGATCACGCGCGTGGCTCGGAACCAGAACCAGAACTGGTCCGGGTACCAGTGTTCGCTGTTGTATGGGAGGAGCCCGCCGCCCCCGCTCGCGTCGTTGACGTCGAGCCAGCGATAAAACCCCGCCGAACCGATGTTGCTTGAGGCGAGCCACTCCAGGATGCCCTCCAGGTTGCCCATGGCCGCCAGCAGCAACGCTGCGACGACGCCGAACGCCATCGGACGCCAGGGCGGGCGCGCGGGTACGTCGTCGGAAGGCTCGCTCGTGGTCGATTCGCTCCGCAACGTAGCGAGGTTGTAGACGAGACCGAACACCGCCGTCGCGCTCAGCGCGACGATCATCGCCAGCCCGAGGTTGTAGCCGACGCTCGTCGCTACTGCGCTCAGTCGAGTGATGATCGACACGATCAAGTAACCGAAGTAGTAGTAACTCACGTTCTCGCCTGCAAGCCACGGGTCTTGCGGCGGATAGCTGTCAGCGCGGGTGACGGCGTTCAGGAACATGAAGTCCATCGGCTGTTCAGTGCCGATGATGTCACCCACGTATGAACGCAGATATGCAGCAGTGATGAAGGCGAGGAAGAAGATCGCCTCGGTGACCAGGATCAGCCAGATGTGGTCGCGCGCGAACGCGACTAGCTCATCGCGCTGGCGCCAGACGACGATCCCCGAGCCGATCATGAGCAGAAAGATCGCACCCCAGATGCCGCCGGTGCTGTTGGGCAGGATGCCGATGACGTTCAGGATCCAGAAGACGTAGCCGACCAGCAGCAGCGCGAATGGCTTCGCGAGCGTGTAGCCCCTGTCGGGCAGCCGGTGGAAGAGGGCGAGGGCGAGGGGAAGCAGCGCGAACGCCACCACCTGCGTCATCACCCACCAGCGGAGGGTTTCTGACATGTGCCGATCCGAATAGTAACGCCTAGGTGGCGTTCAGCCTAACAAACCGAATCTAGCGTGGCCGTTGAGGCTAGCGGAAGAGGGCGTCCACGAAGGCGCTGGGGGAGAAGGGCGTCAGGTCCTCAGGGCGTTCGCCGGTGCCCACGAAGCGCACCGGAATGCCAAGCTGGTCGCAGACGGCGAAGACGATGCCCCCCTTAGAGGAGCCGTCCAGCTTGGTCAGGCAGACCGACGTCACCTCGACCGCCTCGGTGAAAGCCTGCGCCTGGATCAGGGCGTTCTGCCCTGTGGTCGCGTCGAGCACGAGGAGCGCTTCGTGTGGAGCGGAGGGGTCGTGGCGCTCGATGATGCGCCGGATCTTGCGCAGCTCCTCCATCAAGTTGAACTTCGTGTGCAGCCGGCCCGCGGTGTCGATGATCACGACATCGACGTTGCGGCTCTTCGCTGCCTCGAGCGCGTCGAAGACGACCGCGCCCGGATCGGCGCCTTGTTTGTGCGCGATCACGTCGACGCCCAGGCGTTCGCCCCATTCCTTGAGCTGGTCGATCGCGGCGGCGCGGAAGGTGTCACCGGCGGCGATGATGGGCTCCTGGCCTTCGGCGCGAAGGATGTGGGCGAGCTTTGCGATGGTGGTGGTCTTGCCCGTGCCGTTGACGCCCAGCACCAGGATCACAGCGGGCTTGGGCGGAGCACCGTTCGCACTCCAGAACTGCCCGCTGCCTGCGGGCGCTTCGAGGATGTCGACCAGTGTGTCGCGCAGGAGCCCGCGCACATCCTCAGCCTTCTTCACGCCGCCCTGATCGACCTCGGTGCGCACGCGGTCGAGGATCGTCTGCGTGGTGGCGACGCCGGCGTCGGCGCCGATGAGCAGCTCTTCCAGCTCCTCCCACAGCTCCTCGTCTATATCACCGCGGTCGAACAGGTCGGTGATGTGGCCGAACCAGCTGCGCTTGGTGCGCGCGAGCGCCTCCTCGGTGCGTTCCTGCACCTCTTCGAGGAGCTGGACGTCATCTGCGGGGTCAGCTTCGGCGACGGCCTCAGGCGCCTCTGCGACGCCTGCGGCGGCTTCATCGGCCCTACGGGAGCGGCGAAAGATACGGAACAGGGTGTGACCTCCTGAGATGTGGGTGTACTTGCCGATCGTAACGCCAGGACCCGGCACGAGCAACGCTTGACAGGGTGCTTGGGGCGGGCACTATGCTGGTACATGGGGTGGGTGCCGGCAAAGGAGGTAGTGAATGCTGCGGCGCCCCGTGCTCTTGACCCCTGCGCTCGTCGTGTTCGTACTCGTGGCCGTGGCCGCAGGGTGCGCGACATCCTCTGACAAGCCCAGCGACGCTGATGACGTTCTGCCAACCCAAACAGCGACGCCTGTACTTGCGCCTGCCCCAACATGGGCGACGGTGACAGCACCAGAGGCGACCGCGGTCGGACGGTCCGACTGCCCTGGCGACTGGCTCGCATATGACGATCCAGACAACCGGTACTCCATCTGCTACCCAGGCGACGCTCGAGTGTCGGCATCCGACCTCGCCCTGAATGTGCGCGGCCCGCAACCAGCCAGCCAGCAAAATGACGGGTTTACGGTGTTCGTATCCTGGTCTGAAGTGACGAGCTTTGGCGCTTCGAGGAAGGCTGACGCGGAAACATGCCAGGGCCAGTTTGTGATGGGCCAAAAGGCGAGCTCTCTCGTCGAATTGACCGTGAGTGGAAGCCAGATGTCCGCATGCTTCGCGCATGGAGCGACCGACGACGGGATCCCCTTAGGGAGCCTGGTAGGAGACATATCGCTCGCGGCAGACGGCTCGAAGCGCGACGGGTTCCTTAACCTCCGGCTCGATTTTGGCGGTCCTAGCGCCCCCGAAATCCCTCCCGGTGGTCAGGCGATCCTCGATACGCTAGTGGTCAACGTCCGGTAAGGAAGCCGTTGATGAGGCAAATGGCCAGGATAGCGCTCCTGCTGCTTGTGGTCGCCGCGATTCTGAGCGCGGAGCCAGCAACGGTTGAAGGTCACCACGGGAGCTATCGTTTCAAGTGGCCCTACCAGCCTGGTGTGAGCCATCCAACTACTAGCTTTCCATTCGAGCCGCGGGCCGGCGGAGGTCAGCACGGCGATGCGTGGGACATCGTTATCGGAAACGATAATGTCAAAGCCGCTGCCGAAGGCCTCATCACTGCTGTCTTCCGGGGGGCAGATCCCAACTCGTGTGATCCGAGTGACGGCGGTGGTTTCGGTAATTACGTGATGGTGCGCACGGGCGCGCCGAGCGGCGATCTGATGGTGACGTACGCGCACCTGGCTTCGACCTCACTCACACCTGCGGACGAACATAGTACCCGCATCCTTCAAGGACAGGCGGTCGGCATCCAGGGCAAGACCGGCCATACGAGGGGCAACGAACTCCCGAACGACTGCGGGACACACTTGCACTTCCAGTTTGGTAGGGCGGAAGGCCCGTCGGCTACCGCAACTAATCCGGCTCATCCGTCGGTGATCGACGGGCAGTCAGTGACAAATTCGAGCTCAGCGGGCCCATCGACCAACTCCGCGGTGGGCAATATTACGCCATCCGGCGGTGCGATTCACGACAAATACCTGGATTTAGGCACCACGTTTACCTCCTGGGCGACGGTTGGCTGGCCCGCGGATCGAACCGGGAGCCAGAGCGGCTGCCCCGGCTCATCTCCATACTGCCGTCTCTATCCCCACTACTTCCCAGACCCGGCAGCGGGGCATTGGGGCACCCGACAGGAATTCCGGCTGCATCCTGACGGGGCAGGACGGGAGTACGGGAGCGTCATGGCCGGTCGCTGGGCGCTCGATAGCGCACACTGGGTACAACCGCAGTTCTATGACGAGTTTCTGCAGGGAGGCTTTGTCGGGAGTTCAACGGCCCGCTACCGCATCAGCGTGCCGCTGATGGATCAAATCGGTAGCTTTCCAGGCCTCTGCGAAGTCGCTGTAGGCTGCGCCGGCTATCAGCGCTTTCACCTGGGCTACGTCTGGAATTCCTCAGGAACCATTCGAGCGCAGTTCTGCCCGGATGTCTCTCCGGCTTACCCTAATCCTGACTACTCAGTGTCGGTGGGGGACATCTTCGAGGTTGTCAGCTACTTCGGTATTCCTGATCCGGCCGAGCCCTTCCAGGCATGGCCCGGCGCTTGGCGAGATATGGATGGCGACGGCACCGTTTCTGTTGGAGATGTTGCCCTGGTGAACAAAGCCTTCGGCCAGGTCTGTTACCCGACCTAAATCGCCGGGGATACGATTACTTTTTCGGTATGTCGCTCAGGCGCAATGAGAGGACCGACGTGACGCTGTCCTCACCCATCGAGACGCCGTAGATAGTGTCGGCCATCTCGATCGTGCGGCGGTTGTGGGTGATGATGACGAACTGTGTGCGCTCGGCTAGCTCTCGTAGCGCGATGGTGAAGCGTCCGACGTTCGCCTCGTCCAGCGCCGCGTCTACTTCGTCGAGAACGCAGATGGGCGATGGATTGGTCTGCAGGAGAGCGAAGAGCAGCGCGACGGCGGTGAGCGAGCGCTCGCCGCCGGAGAGCATGTTGATCGTGCGCACGCGCTTGCGCGGCGGCTGGGCCATGATCTCGATGCCAGGCATTACGTCTTCGTCTGTCCGGGTGAGCAGTAGCTCGGCCTGGCCGCCACCGAAGAAGGTCTGGAAGTAGTGCTTGAATTGCGTGTTCACCTTGTCGAACGTAGCGGAGAAGCGCTCCTTGATGATCTTCTCCAGCTCCCCGATCGCTTCCATCAGCGAGGCCTCGGCCTGGCTTAGGTCGCTGAGCTGGCTGGAGAGGAACTCAACCCGTTCGCGGCTTTCGGTGTGGTCGACCTGCGCCTGTTCGTTGACCGGGCCTAGGCGCCGGATCTCGGTGCGGATCTCGCCGATGCGGCCCTTGAGCGCCATAGTGTCGACCGGGGCGCCGCCCCGCATGGGGGGCACGTCGATTTCATCTTCATCGTTCTGTTCGATTGTCAGCCAATTGGGCGGGGTATCGCCGTTTTCGGCGCGCACAACCTCGCCTTCTGCTGAGGGGGCGAACCCTTCCTCGTCGAGCTTCTCGCGGAGGCTCTCGATCTCCTCGCTGCGCAGGCGGATATTCGATTCGGCCTCCAGAAGTGCGCGTTCGGCGTCGAGCGCGGCCGATCGGGTGGCCGCAAGCTCCTCATGCATCGCGCGTTGGCGCGTCGCAAGCTGTGTCAGGGAGCTGCGCGCCGGCTCCAGCTCCTCGCGCAGCGAGTCAGCCTCCTGTGTCTTCGCCTCGAACTCCTGGCGTGTCGCCTCAAGCCGGCTGATGAGCGTTTGCAGCTGCTCAGCAAGGGCGCCGACCTGCTCCTGGCGCCCGGCGAGCTGCTGATTGATGCGAGCCTGCCGCGCCGACTCGATGCTCAGCATCTGCCGCAGCGACCTAACCTCGCCCTGCAGCGCGCCGAGACGCGCATCCCGGCCCGCGCTCGACTGTGCCAGCCGTTCGTGAGCCGCCTGCGTTTCGTCCACCTCCGGGCGGAGGCGCTGGGCGGTCTGCTCTTGCCCGCTCAGATCGGTTCGGGCTCGGTTCGCCTCGTCCTGCGCGGCCTCCAGCGCCCGGCCCAGCTCGATCGTCGATGCCTGCCCCGCCGCCCGCCGCGCGTGGAGGGTCGTGAGCTTGGTCGCGAGCGTGGGGAGTCGCGCGCGCTGCTGGCCCAGCGCCTGTTCGGCAGTGGCAAGGTCGGCGCTCAGACGCTCCAGCTCAGGCTGGAGCTCGTCGATAAGGCGCTTGGCTTCGGCCGCGCTACGTTGGTTCGTCTCCAGCGCAGTCGTCGTGTCACGGTGGCGCGTGCGCAGGCGTTCCAGTTCAGCCGGCAGCTCGCCTACTTCCCGCTGATGGGTGAAAGCGCGTCGAACCGGCTTGGCGCTGCCGGCAGTCATCGACCCCTGTTGGTGGATCAGGATGCCGTCCAGCGTGACGACGCTGCCCAGCCCGCGCCTTAGGATCCGCTTGCCGATGCCAACGTTCTGGACGACGATGGTGCGCCCGAGCAGCGCGTTCACGAGCCGGCGGTAGCGGTGATCGCAGCGCACCAGCTCGGACGCGACGCCGATGACGCCGCGCTCTTCGAGCAGGTTGAGCGGGTGGTCGGAGTGAACTTCACTCAGCGGGAAGACACTGGCGCGACCCAGGTCTTCGCTCACCAGCAGTTCGACCGCCGCGAGCGCGTCCTCCTCGGACTCGACAACGATGCCGTGCAAGTGCTCGGCTAGCGCCGCCTCGATGGCGCGTTCGAGGCCGGCGGGGACGCGCAGGATCTGGCCCAGCAGCCCAATGATGCCACCGATGCGGCCGTCTGCCGGCGGCTCCTGGTCGGCAATCTTGCCGCCGGCGGCCAGCAGCGCGCGCACGGCAGCATCGGGCGCAGGTAGCTCGACGTCGGTACCCTCTGCTGCGTCCAGCCGTTGCTCAGCGGACGCGATCTCAATGTTGAGGATGCGCAGCCCGTCTTCATGCCGGCCGACGGCAGCTGTCGTCTCGGCGCGCAGCCGTTCTGCTTCGGAAAGCTTGCGCGACGTTTCTTCGACCGTCGGTGCGAGCTGGGTGTAGCGCCGCCGTCGCGTCGCGAGCTCGAACGCCCACGACTTAAGTGTGCCAACGAGCTCGTTTCGTTCGCGTCTGATCGCCTCGAGCTCCGCTGCGAAGCGATCCCGCTGCTCGACCAGCGCCGCGTGCCGCGCCTCCGCCTCAGCGAGGCGGGTGCGCGCCTGGGCGGCTCTGCGCTCGGCGTCGGAGAGGGTGCCGCGCAGGCGTTGGAGGCGCGCCTCGGTGCGCGCGGCTTCGTCTGTTTCGGCATCTGGGTTGCGAGCTTCGGCGAGATGTTCTTCGGCGGCTGCAGCGCGTGTCTTCAGATCGTCCAGCGCCCTGGTTAGCTCCTGGCGCTGCTCCTCCAGACGCTCGACCTCGTTCTGAAGCTCCTCGCGTCGAGCGACCAGCATCGTTTGCCGCTCCTCATCGATGGTGAGACGGCGTTGCAAGTCGCGACGATAGTCCTCAAGGCTGCGGTGTGTCTCATCGCGCTGGGCGATATCGCCGCGACGCTCTTCGATCGCCGTATCGAGCGCGCGCAGTCCTTCTTCGCACGCTTCGATGTTGCGCCGGGCGGCGTCGAAACCCTCCTTACGCTGATCGCAGCCGGCCCGAGCCGCTGTGAGCGCTTCTTGCGCCTCTTGCCACTGCTGATTAAAGAGCGTGTGGAGTGCCTCCGACAGCTCGGCGCTGAGCTTGGCGTGCTTCTCGGCGCGACCGGCCTGCCGCTCGAGCTGGCGCAGGCGCGGCTCGATCTCGCGGACGATCATCGAAACGCGCTCGAGGTTGTCGCGTGTGGCGGAGAGGCGGTTACGCGCTTCGTCCAGCTTCGACCTGTGGAGTCGCACATCGGCGGCCTCTTCGATCAAGCTGCGCCGCTCCTCGGGACGCAGCGTGAGCACTTCTTCCACCAGGCCCTGGCCCATGAAGGCGTAGCTGTTCTGGCCAACCTGCGCCTTAAGGAAGAGCTCCGTGACGTCCTTCAATCGCACGCGGCTTTGGTTGATGTAGTACTCGTTCTCGCCGCTGCGGTACGCGCGTCGGCTGACCACGACCTCCTCGTACTCGATGCCGAGCCAGCCGTCGCTGTTGTCCAGCGTCAGGCGTACCTCCGCCATGCCGAGTGCGGGTCGCTTGGCGCTGCCGCTGAAGACAACGTCTTCGGTCTTCCGTGCGCGGATGATACGGCTGGCGTGTTCGCCCAGCACCCAGCGGATCGCGTCGGCGACATTGGTCTTACCGGAGCCGTTGGGCCCGACGACGCACGTTACCCCCGTGCCGAACGTGAAAGGCGTGACGGACGCGAAGCTCTTGAAGCCCTGGATTTCGAGTCGCTTTACGTACATGGTTTAGACATCCCTGTCTCTCATGGTGCCGTGACAGCGTCCATGCGTTCAAGTGCGTTGTTGGCTGCTGCCTTCTCCGCTTCCTGCTTGCTGCTGCCCGATCCGGTGCCAAGCGTCCGATCGCCCACGATGACTTCGACGGTGAAGCGGCGCTCGTGGTCGGGCCCTTCCGCCCGGACAAGGCGGTAGGTCGGTGTCTGCTGGCTTTTCGACTGCGTGACCTCCTGCAGCCGGGACTTCGGGTCGGGCGGCGCCTGTTCCGCCGCCCGGGCGAACTCCGGCTTGAGCGACCTGCGGACGAATCGCCGAGCTGCGGCGAGACCGCGGTCGAGATAGATCGCGCCGACGACCGCTTCGTACACGTGCGCGAGGTTCGTCGGTCGACTGCGGCCGCCTCCGGCATCCTCGCCGCGCCCGAGCAGCAAGTCGTCACCCAGGCCGAGGCGGCGCGCTGCCTCAGCAATAGTGTCTCGCCGGACCAGGTGCGTGCGCAGCTCGGTGAGCTTGCCCTCTTGGAGCTCCGGGTGCGCAGCGAAGAGGTCGTGCGCCACGACGAGGCCCAGGACGGCGTCGCCCAGAAACTCCAAACGCTCGTTGCTCTCCAGCGCGCCATCCGGATTCTCGTTCAGGTAGGAGCTGTGGGTGAGGGCTTCGCGCAGATAGTCGCGGTTCTTAAAGCGCGCACCCAGCCGTTTTTCCACGTCGTCCAAAGATGGCATTGCTGTCGCCTGTCGAGGTACCTCGAGCGCCTGCCGGCGAAGGTAAGCCGGGCGCGTCGAACTGCGGAACGTGGGTCTGGTTCGATTTCGAACGGACGGAGATGGGACGATACTGACGGGATGCGATAAGCGGGCGAAGTTGATGCGAGCGAGAGGAGAAGACGGACGCCGGGGTGGCGAATTGTAACTCTTAGCTATGCCGGCGCGACCCTCAATTCGCAGCGATACCACTCTCCCTCTGACGACCGAGCGCGTAGGCCGTCCGCACCCCACCGAGCTAGCGCCATCTTAAGAAGGGATGTTTCCCTTTGTCAAGGAAGGCGCATCTGTTATGTCACAGCGAGGGCGCGGCAGTACATAAACCCTGGCCGATGTTGCTGCGAAACCAGCGCCTCGATATGATCTCTTCGGTACGCCCCCGTAGCTCAGTTGGATAGAGCACCGGCCTCCGAAGCCGGTGGCGTGGGTTCGAGTCCCGCCGGGGGTACCACCGTACGTTTCCTGAAAAGGCGCGCGCGCCCGAGCAGTAACACGACTTTCGAGGGTACGTTGGATTCTAGATACCGGTCTTTAGCTATGATCTCGCGTTTGTTATAGTCAAGGACGAAGATGACCAAGCAGCAGCAGAAGCGACGCCGGAAGCGCTACGAGCCGGGCAGCGCCTATGCGGGCGATGTGCGCCCCACGGGCGTGCTCGGCTTCATGGGCAGCACTCGGATGATCCAGCTCGTATTTATCCTCATGGCGCTCGCGCTGGGCGCTGGCGGTATTGTGGGCGTGCTGCAGCTGAGAAACAACAACAGCAGCAACGCGAACAGCCCGGACTTTGTCGACCAAAGTGACGAGAAGAAGCCGACGGCAACACCGCCCGATGCTGAGAGTCAGGTGCAGCAGTTCGCGGCTCCGCCGGAGATGACGATCGATCCTGCCAAGACGTACACCGCGACGATTAAGACCAATGCAGGCGATATAGTCGTGCGCCTCTTCGCCGACCAGGCGCCGGAGACCGTCAACAACTTCGTCTTCCTTGCGAACAAGGGTTTTTACGATGACCAGCTTGTCGATTTCGCAGATCCCCAGTTCTCAGTTGAAACGGGTAACCCGTAC